>JAIPBM010000006.1 GCA_021739695.1 Flavobacteriales bacterium
GTTCCGTTGGTGGTTGTCAAAGCAATTTCGCGCCCACGTATATTCTCATTCATATAGGAGAATGGACTGTTTCCGAATTCAAAACCTTCCACCACTTCTCCATTCCGTTCGCCCCCAGCAAGAAACCCTTGTTCGCCCAATTCTCTGGCCTCCTCGATGGTAGAAACAGGAATAAAGGACTTGGCGCCATGATGAAATGCTGTGACAATGGCGGATGTGGCGCGAAAAATATCTACCACAACCACAATGCAATTAGGCTTTGCAAACTGCTCAAACAAGGGTGGTGAAAAACAGACTTCTACGGAGTTCAAAAGTTCAATGTTTAATGTTCAAAAGTTCAAGGTTCGAGGAGCCAGACTTCTGTACCGTTGGGAACGTCCAATTTGTCGATGTCGGAAACGATGAGGTCTCCATTCTGCCAGTTGATGCCAACAACGGAAGTAAACAGTTCCGTTTTGTTGGGAAGAACCAACTTCAGATCAGATCTAAAATCAACGCCCTTCAAATTCGGTTTGCCGCTGCCCGAAAGCAAGAGGCCTTTTCCTTCTACACGAAATGTGTCCTGAACTTTGAAGAGCAGCAAATCTTAGGCTTTGTAAAACGGTGGACGTACAACTTGAGCCTTGATCTTCTTATCGCGGATGAGGATGTAAATGTCTGTTCCAAGTTTGGAGAATTCCGTTTTTACGTATCCAAGACCAAGGGCTTTTTGCAAACTTGGCGACTGTGTTCCTGAAGTCACTTTTCCGATCTCGTTTCCGTCAGCATCCACAATTAGATAATCATGACGAGGAATGCCGCGATCGATCATTTCAAAACCAACCAATTTCTTAGAAACGCCTTCTTCCTTTTGCTTCAAAAGCGCTGCGGAATTGGTAAAATCGCTGGTGAATTTGGTAACCCAACCCAATCCAGCTTCGATAGGCGAAGTGGTATCGTCAATGTCGTTTCCGTACAAACAGAAACCCATTTCCAGACGGAGCGTGTCGCGAGCGGCCAAACCAATTGGTCGGATGCCTTGATCAGCACCAGCAGCAAACACTGCATTCCACATTTTATCTGCGTATTCGTTCTCGAAATAGATTTCGAAACCACCTGCGCCCGTATAACCGGTCGCGCTTATTAGCACATTTTCCACTCCTGCAAACGTCCCTTTCTTAAATGTGTAATAGGTCATTTCTGAAAGGTTGATATCAGTGAGCGACTGCAAAGCCTCTGCAGCTTTCGGGCCTTGAACGGCCAAAAGTGTGGTCTTCTCAGAGATGTTGATCATCTCCACACCTTCTGTATTGTACTTAGAAATATGCGCCCAATCTTTATCAATATTGGAAGCATTCACTACCAACATGTAGGTTTTCTCGTCAATTCGATAAACCAAAAGGTCATCCACAATTCCACCCGTTTCGTTCGGTAGACATGAATATTGGATCTTGCCATCCACCAAAACAGATACATCATTGGAAGTTACTTTCTGAACCAATTCAAAAGCGCCTTCGCCACGAACGATGAACTCGCCCATGTGAGAAACGTCAAACACACCGACTCCGCTACGAACCGCCAAATGCTCTACTGTCAGGCCTTCGTATTGTAGCGGCATGTTGTAGCCCGCAAACGGAACCATCTTGGCTCCCAATTCAATGTGTTTCTGCGAAAGCGCGGTGCTTTTCAATTCGGTCAATTCAGAAGTTTCAGACATGAGCTATTACGTTTTATCCTTTTTCGTTTATACTTTTTCCTGTTCAGGATTGGCGAACAAATGTAGAAAATTGGGTGTGTTGGACTTGACCGAATAATGCGCCTCTATTTTGGTTCTGGCAGCAACGGAAAAATCTTTCAATTCAAGTTGTTTTTCAAGGATAAGGCGAAGAGCTTGCTCCCATTCTTCTGGCGATTGGCATATCCAACCGTTTGTTCCATGGTCGACAATCTTCGTATTGACGCCAACAGGCGATACAATGGCCGGAATACCCAACGCCATGTATTGCAAGGCTTTGAAACCGCATTTCCCACTGGCCCATTTATCATTTTCAAGCGGCATGACACCCACATCCATTTTCAAGAGGTCATCAATTTCCGATTGCTTGTTCCAAGCAACGAATTGCAGGCTTTTCAAATCAAAATCCGGTCTGCGGTCGGCAATGACCAAAAAGTTAAAATCAAACTCCTGTTCCAATTTCTTCAAAATCGGGACAAGTGCATCCAAGTATTTGATGGTAGAGTGAGTGCCTGTCCAACCAATGGTGATCTTCTCGCTTCTGTATTGCTTTACGCGGTTGTGAAGATGCTCCGTGTCGATGGTTGTAGGATTGACTACGACATTCTTATTGAACTGCCGTGCATGATCGGCCAAATAATCGTTTCCACAACTCACTTTATGCGCCCATTTGCAGGTGTTGTTCGCGTTGCGATAGCGTTTGAAAAGCGTAATGATGGAATTGGTGCTCGAAGTGTTCTTGAGCCAAATGGCATCGTCAAAATCGAAAATGATCTTCTTGCGGAAAACCTTGGCGATGAACCACTCAAAAATGGGCGGTCCGATAGCGGCTGCTTCGCGATGAATGAATACGAAATCAAATTGACCAAGACGCGTCATTAAAAACATTCGCTTCAGCAAACCCAATTTGACTCGCCAGACCTTCTGAAAGAAATTTCCTTCATCGTATAGAAAATGCATGGCACTTTCATCTAAGAAGGGCTGCACTTCATATTGAAATCCATTGGAAACTAAGACTTCGAAATACTGCTCGAATCTGAATCGCTGACTGGGAGCAATCCCCAACGGGTAAGGCACAACGAATAGAATACGTTTGGCGGCTTGATTCATACGAACCGTACAAAAATAGAATACCGTTGATCGCTTTACAGCTATCTGAAGTCAAATTCTGATTGATACCAAGTGGTAATTTATTGACGACTTAGGAATTGATTCGCATTCTAGCAATGAATTTAAGACTTACGTGATCGGCTAGCCATAAGGCATAACGCTATATTTGACGCTCGAAAAAAAGAGCGCATGGATATTGAATTCAACAGGAACGAGGATGTGATGAAGCAGTTGATCTCTAAAATGGAGAACAGACTGGAACAGATTTACCTGGGCGGTGGTCAAAAACGAATTGACAAGGAACACGAAAAAGGCAAAATGACCGCCCGTGAACGTGTACAAGCATTGATCGATCCAGGAACAGACACCATTGAAATGGGTGCTTTTGCTGGCTACGAAATGTACGAAGAGCAAGGTGGATGTCCTGGCGGTGGCGTGGTTGTGGTGATCGGATATGTAAGTGGTAAGCAGTGCATTATTGTTGCCAACGATGCAACAGTGAAGGCCGGAGCGTGGTTCCCGATTACGGGAAAGAAGAATCTCCGTGCGCAAGAAATTGCGATGGAAAACCGCCTACCGATTATTTATCTGGTAGATAGCGCTGGAGTATTCCTTCCAATGCAGAACGAGATCTTTGCAGACAAGGAACATTTCGGAAGGATCTTCCGCAATAATGCCAAAATGAGCAGCATGGGAATTACCCAGATATCGGCCATTATGGGAAGTTGTGTTGCTGGTGGTGCTTACCTTCCAATCATGAGCGATGAAGCACTCATTGTAGATAAAACAGGTACTATTTTCCTTGCGGGATCATACTTGGTGAAAGCGGCCATAGGAGAGAACATCGACAACGAAACCTTAGGTGGTGCCACCACACATTGCGAAATTTCTGGCGTGACCGATTACAAGGCCAAAGACGATGCCGATGCGCTGAAAACCATCCGCAGCCTCATTGACAAGGTCGGTTCTTACGAAAAAGCTGGATTCAGCAGAACGGAACCAGTTGCGCCTAAGAAAGACCCGAAAGAACTTCTGGGAGTTCTTCCTGAGTTGAGAACCAAGGAATACGACATGCGCGAGATCATTGGCCGTTTGGTAGATGGATCTGAGTTTGACGAATACAAAAAGGATTACGGCAAAACCATTCTCACTTGCTATGCGAGAATTGACGGTTGGGCGGTTGGTATTGTTGCCAATCAGCGGAAAATTGTAAAAAGTGCCAAGGGCGAAATGCAATTCGGTGGTGTCATTTATTCAGACAGTGCCGACAAAGCCGCACAATTCGTAATGAACTGCAATCAGAAGAAAATCCCGTTGGTTTTCCTTCATGATGTGACCGGTTTCATGGTCGGTTCGCGGTCTGAACAAGGAGGCATCATTAAAGATGGCGCCAAAATGGTGAATGCCGTTTCGAACAGTACGGTTCCGAAATTCACCGTGGTGGTTGGCAACAGCTATGGCGCTGGGAATTACGCCATGTGCGGAAAAGCTTACGATCCTCGCTTGATAGTAGCGTGGCCAACTGCAAACATTGCCGTAATGGGCGGTGCGCAGGCGGCCAAAGTGTTGTTGCAGATTCAAACAAGCACACTGAAAGCAAAGGGAGAAGAAATTACTCCTGAGGTAGAAAAGGAATTGCTGGATAGGATCACGAAAGGCTACGAAGAACAAACTTCTCCTTATTATGCAGCAGCCAGATTATGGGTTGATGCCATCATCGATCCGCGCGATACGCGTAAGTGGCTAAGCATGGGAATTGAAGCTGCAGAGCACGCGCCCGTTGAGAAATTCAACGTTGGCGTCATTCAAACTTGAAAAAGCGATAAGTGAAAAGCGACCAGCGACCAGTTCTTAAAACCATCGAGAAGATCCTCGTCTTCCTTTTCGTTTTTCATTTTTCGGTTTTCACTGCTTTCGGACAAACGCTGAACACCACACCGTCTGAACTCAATTCGGATGTGAATCATCCTCCGTTGAAGGTTCTTTCCTACAACATTCACATGTTGCCGCCATTGGCCAAGTTCACTGGCAAGCAACGAAGGGCAAAACGGATTGGCAATCTTTTCAAGGATTCCGATTTCGACATCATCGTTTTTCAGGAAGCATTTCACGGTGCAGCCAGAAGGAAGATCCAACGCAGAATGAAGGAGAACTTTCCTTACATCTTAGGTCCAGCCAATAGACGCTGGTATTCGCTAAAGACGAATAGTGGAATTTGGATAGTGAGTAAGATTCCGTTGACACAACTGGCTGAACTCGATTTCGAATACTGCGAAGGAATTGATTGCTGGTCGCGAAAAGGCGCACTTTTGGCTGAAGGAGATTTCCACGGACAGACTTTCCAGATACTTGGAACGCATCTCGAAGCTGGTGGTTCCAAGGAAGAAAAGGTCGGTCAGTACAAAGAACTTGGCTCGTTATTTACTCAGTTCAGAAAAGAAGGCGTTCCGCAAATTGCAGCTGGCGATTTCAACACCAAGAAATTCCAAGATACTACGTGGTACAACCAGTTGGTCCGAATTCTAGATATGGAGGACGGACCCATCCTCAGCGAGCAGCAATTCAGTAGCGACAGCTACATCAATGATATCAAGATTCAGCGGGGCGACAAAAAGAAACAGGGCGTTATCGACTTCATCTTCTACGGTGCGAATGGCGTCAATGCCTCCATCAACCGATACGTTCGGATGCCACAATGGAAATGGTCTAAACACCGAAAGGATCTGAGCGACCACTTTGCAGTAGAGGCGCAGATTCGATTCAAGTAGTTGTATTTTCGTTTCACATGAGACGACTTTTTCTGATCATTCTCGCCAGTATCATAGTTCAATCAACAAAGGTTGCAGCTCAGCAAAAATGGAAACCGGGTGCTTATGCTTCGTTTCAGCAATTCAAGAATCAAATTCCAACAGACACCTTAGAATTCAGTGCGAAACCGATGAAGGACAAGTTCATTCCCGAACGGGTCAGGATTATTAGGAGTGTCTCCTTGACGAAAGAACACTTCATCTTTTACAACGGAGAAGAACTTTATCTCAATCTCAGACCACTCGGAATCGTAGATGGATTTGTTCGAATTCCGGACCCGAAACCGCTTAATGTTTTTGTAGGCCGTCCGCAGAAATACACTGTGTGGGATCCGGTTCAGCAATTTTGGGGAAGTTCTGGGTGGACACCTCAGGAAAACGACCGTCTTGACAGAGATGCTTCTAAACATTACGTCTACAGTCTGGAAAATGGAAGACTCTATCCGTACACTCCATTTACGTTGCAGCGTTTGCTCGAACCATACCCAGAACTACACGAAGCATTCGTCATTGACCCGTCAAGCCACAGCGAGCAATCGATGAAAATGTATCTCGAATTACTGAACGAGCTTATCGCAACGGAAGCTGAGTATTAGATCGACAAACAACCATAACTCTGAGTGCGAATAGAGGTAAACCATTGCGTACATCAGATTTCCGAGAAATGAAAACTACCATCCTTTTCATCATCGCCAATCTTCTAGCTGTTTCTGCGCTATTGGCGCAAGGAAACTTCGATGAAGGCATGCGCTGGTATAACCAACGTGCAGCAGGCTCGCAGGGCGTAAATGCTGCTTCAGAACCTATTTCGAAAGCCATCTTTTATTTTGAAAAGGCATTGGCCGAGAAAGACCACGAACTGGAATCGGGCATTTACTTGATGCGCAGCTACATTTTCAAAGGTCGGTTTGTGCTGGAAGACAATGCTGAAAAACGCGACATCTTCGAAAAGGCAAAAAACATAGGGGCTGCATTTGTGGTCAAATACCCAACGAACAAAGAAGTCCGTTTTGAAAACCTGACTGGATTTGGTCTGTGGGGAGAACGATTAGGCATTTTTAAAGCTGCCAAAGAAGGAATTGCCGACAAGGTGAAGGAAGAAATTGAGACCTTGATCAAACTCGATCCGGAGTTCAGAAATGCCATTGGCGAACGAGCATTGGCCGTTCTAAACTTGATGGCTCCAAAAATTCCATTCATAATGAGTTGGCCAGATGACGAACTGGGACTGCAAATGACCAAGGATGTGGTGACCCGATACCCGAACGACATCGGCAACAATTACTTTCATGCCGAAGCGCTGGTGGAGAATGGAAAAGACAAAGAAGCCATTCCGTTTCTGAAAAAAGCGCTTGCCATGCAACCGGAAGCTGAATACCTCTTAGAAGACCGTGACTTTCATCGCAAAGCCAATATTATGCTTGCCAAACTAAAGGATTCGTAATGAAAAAAATAGGCACCATCATATTCGGACTGCTGATGATAACAGCTGGAGCAGTTCATTTCGCACTACCTGCTACCTACGAACCATTCCTTTCTCCTATTCTCCCAGAATCGGTGGTTACCGCCATTATTTATGCTTCTGGACTGGTAGAGATACTGATCGGCATCGCCATGTTTGTACCGAGTCTTCAAGGAAAAGCATCGCTTACCATTCTATTTCTAATGGTCGCATTTCTGCCCTTGCATATTGCAGATGTGTTCCGCGACAACCCAGCCATAGGCAACCACACCGCGGCTTACATCCGTCTGTCTATTCAGTTTGTGCTGGTGTTCTTGGCATATCTGCTATGGAAGAGCCATCGGAAGCACTAGCCGCTGACATCTACTGAGCCATAATTGTCTTATCGCATTCACTACAGCCGTGCCGAAGCACGCAGACTGAACGATTACGATTACGCTAAATACAAGGATTGCACTTCACAAGGTCTTGGTTTCGATACCAAAGTCGAGGAGCTCGGGCAGTTCTTTACAGTTGGGGGAAGTCGTTCAACCGATGACAGTGCTCCCCAATCATAAATTGGGTATTAAAAGGCTGAAGGCTTTGCCATTCGGTCATAAACTTCAGCCTTTAGGTCAAAAGATTCAGATAATAGGCATGCACACTGAAACCTATGGTCTGAAAATTATGCCCTTTGGTCTCAATCTTTTGACCTCCCATGACATTCTTCAGATTTAAGAGCACAAATTTCAGACCCTCAATACTGATGTCAAGTAAAAAAGGAAAGAGCTCAGGAAAAACCACTACAATAAAAAAACCCTTCCGCTACAGCGAAAGGGTTTTCAGTTCCTGAGGTTTCAATCAGCTTCTACCTTCCTTCAAAAGCCATTGGCATTTGGTTGGTGAAGTCAAAATCGTTCTTCGATGGGTCGTAGTATATCCAAGCCACTTCTTCCGGTTTATCGGTATTGCCTTTCTGCACATCTACCGCAAATTCATACTTCTGATTGTCGTACTTGTAGCCCTTCATCACTTCCGTGTTCAGATGCACCCGTTTGTGTACGCCCGTGTTCGAAGCCACATCAATGATGTAATCCTTGTCAAACTCCACATTCACGCTGAAGCTGCCATTTCTTGGAA
The DNA here is from genome assembly GCA_021739695.1 of Flavobacteriales bacterium. Lineage (NCBI taxonomy): Bacteria > Pseudomonadati > Bacteroidota > Flavobacteriia > Flavobacteriales > Flavobacteriales bacterium. Next base: position 8,213 of record JAIPBM010000006.1, read on the forward strand.
TCATTTGCTGCTCCATCAACTCCACACTTTTCGAAAGGTGGTAATACCTGTAAACAGTCACCGAGCTCATCACTTTCTTATCCTTCTTATCGCAAAGGATCTCGCCTTTCAAGGTTAATTTTCCGTTATTCTGAGCAGATGCCCCAAATCCGATGAACAAAAACATCAGAATAAATACCTGAGAGTAAAATTTGGTGATGATGCGAGTGAGAAAATCCATGACCGTGCTTTTTTGTGTTATGCTTATATTAACGGTACGAATTAATTTTCCGTTTCATTATATCGACCAACGACCTTTTTTGGCGACTAGCGACCAGCGACATGTAACAGATTGGGCTTTATTGCAATCACCAAAAGAAGCCTGCTCTCTCTGGCAACATCTAAACTTACGACTTGTGACTTGCAGCTTGCTACTCAATTCTATCTTTGCGCTCCAAATCAATTTCAGCATAATCTAGATGATCACCATTACTCTCCCAGACGGAGCACAGAAGAAGTACGAAAGTGGCGTTACTCCAATGGATGTGGCCATGAGCATCAGCGAAGGACTTGCTCGAAACGTTATTTCGGCAAGCGTAAACGGAACCAAGGTAGAAACCGCCACACCTATTACGGAAGATTCAAAGCTGGTACTCTACACATGGAACGATAAAGCTGGGAAAGAAACATTCTGGCACTCCTCTGCCCACGTGTTGGCGCAAGCATTGGAACACCTTTATCCAGGCGTGAAATTGACCATTGGTCCAGCCATCGAAAGTGGTTTCTATTACGATGTCGATCTTCCAGAAGGACAAGTGATCACCGATGGAGACTTCAAGAAAATTGAAGACACATTCATGGATTTCGCTCGGCAAAAAGCGGAATTCAAAATGAAATCGGTTTCAAAGGCCGATGCGCTCAAATTCTATAAAGATGCAGGCAATGAGTTCAAAGTAGAACTGATTGAAAACCTAAAAGATGGCGAGATCACTTTCTGCGACCATTCAGACTTTACCGACCTGTGTCGTGGTGGACATTTACCGAACACAGGTTTCATCAAGGCAGTAAAGATCATGAACGTTGCCGGAGCCTACTGGCGAGGCGATGAGCACAACAAGCAATTGACCCGTGTTTACGGTATTTCTTTCCCCAAAGACAAAGAGCTAAAGGAATACTTGGTGATGCTGGAAGAAGCAAAAAAACGCGACCACCGAAAGCTTGGAAAAGAACTCGAACTGTTCACCTTTTCACAAAAAGTAGGACAAGGATTGCCGCTTTGGCTACCAAAAGGAGCCGATCTACGCAAACGATTGGAAGCATTTTTACAGAAGCAACAAGTGGAGGCTGGTTACGAAATGGTGATCACTCCTCATATAGGTTCGAAGGAGCTATACGTCACTTCTGGCCACTATGCCAAGTATGGCAAAGACAGTTTCCAACCGATCAATACACCACACGAAGGAGAAGAATTCCTTCTAAAACCGATGAACTGTCCGCATCACTGCGAGATATACAAGTTCAAACCACGGTCTTATAAAGACCTTCCAGTTCGATTGGCTGAGTTCGGAACCGTTTACCGTTATGAGCAAAGTGGAGAGTTGCATGGCTTGACCCGTGTGCGTGGCTTTACGCAAGATGATGCGCATATATTCTGCAGACCTGATCAGGTGAAAGAGGAGTTCGTAAAGGTGGTTGACCTTGTGCTCTACGTATTAAAAGCGTTGAAATTCGATGACTTCACAGCACAGATTTCCCTCCGTGACCCTGACAATAAGGAGAAATACATTGGCTCTGATGAGAATTGGGCCAAAGCCGAAGCTGCCATCATTGAGGCCGTTGCCGTGCGCGATATCAAAACCGTAACGGAATATGGCGAAGCTGCATTCTACGGTCCGAAACTCGACTTTATGGTGAAGGATGCCTTGGGTAGAAGCTGGCAGTTGGGAACCGTTCAGGTAGATTATAATTTGCCCGAAAGATTTGAGCTCGAATATGTGGGCAGCGACAACGCAAAACACACGCCCGTAATGATCCACCGCGCGCCTTTTGGCAGTATGGAACGTTTTGTGGCGGTGCTTTTAGAGCACTGTGCGGGCAAATTTCCGCTTTGGTTGACCCCCGATCAAGTTGCAATTCTGCCTATTTCAGAGAAATTCAATGACGAAGCGAAAAAGCTTTCAAGATTGCTTAAGAATTACGAAATTCGCGGCCTCGTTGACGAGCGCAATGAGAAAATAGGGAAAAAGATCCGTGATACGGAATTGATGAAGATTCCTTACATGTTAATTCTGGGAGAACAAGAAGTAAACTCAGGTCAATTATCAGTAAGGAAACAAGGAGAGGGAGACATCGGCACATTCAGTATTGAAGATTTTGCCAAGATGATCAACAGTGAAATTGAAAATGACCTTCGGGTAGATTGAATATTAACTAAATAAATAGACCATTAGAAGACCAGCAAAACCGAGGAGAGTCGTAAGACACGAAGATCCCCACAAGATCAATGGAAGAATTGATGCACCTGAGGTGCGATTGGTAGGGGAAGGAATAGAACCTGGAGTCTATCCTATTCGAAAAGCCTTGGAATTGGCGGATGAACAAGGGCTAGACCTAGTGGAGATATCTCCGAACGCAGAACCTCCTGTGTGCAAGATACTCGACTACAAAAAGTTTTTATTCGAGCAGAAAAAGAAACAAAAGGAGATGAAATCCAAAGCCACAAAGATTGTGGTGAAGGAGATCAGATTCGGTCCAAATACGGACGACCATGATTTTGACTTCAAACTCAAACATGCGCGTCAGTTTATGGAACAAGGAGCAAAGGTTCGTGCATTTGTGTTTTTCAGAGGCCGATCAATTGTGTATAAAGACCAAGGGGAGATACTCTTGCTGAAGTTTGCCAACGAGTTGGAAGACCTTGCAAAAGTGGAAATGCTTCCAAAAATGGAAGGAAAGAAGATGTTCATCATCCTCGCTCCTAAAAAAGGATCAAAAAGTAAATAGTTAATCAATAATAGACGTCATGCCAAAGGTTAAGACAAACTCCAGCGCCAAGAAACGTTTCAAACTGACGGGAACTGGAAAAATCAAGCGGAAGCACGCGTTCAAAAGTCACATTCTTACCAAGAAGACTACAAAGCAGAAGAGAAATCTGACGCATTCTACATTGGTGAGCGATGCAGACATGAGCAACGTGAAGCACATGCTTAACATCTAATTCAAAGTTTAACCCGGTTTTAAGCCACACAAGTTTCCGTGAAAGGAGCGCTTAACGCCAAAACAAAAACAAAATGCCAAGATCAGTAAATGCTGTAGCCGCAAGGGCAAGGCGAAAAAAAGTTCTGAAAAGAGCCAAAGGCTTCTTCGGAAGAAGAAAAAATGTTTGGACCGTTGCCAAAAACGCGGTTGAGAAAGCACTGGTTTACCAGTACAGAGACCGAAGAGTCCGTAAACGTGAATTCAGAAAACTTTGGATTCAACGTATCAACGCAGGAGCTCGTCAGTACGGAATGTCTTATTCTGTATTCATGGGTAAATTGAATGCATCAGAAATTGACATCAACAGAAAGGTTCTTGCTGATCTTGCGATGAATGAGCCAGAAGCTTTCAAAGCAGTTGTAGACCAATTGAAATAAGCTTCTTTTGAAGCAATCATAAAGGGCTGTTCCGAAAGGTTCAGCCCTTTTTATTTTTACCTCATGACCAACAAGCAAGAACGGCTGGTTTACCTGATGATGGCGATGAACGCGGTCTTGTTCGTTCTCATTTACTCCATTATCAGTTCAAATTATCGCTTGGCTGCCGATGATTTTCATTACCTCATCAAAACCAAAGAACTTGGAGTTTGGGATTCAATGCTGTTCTACTACAAGCATTGGAATCCTCGATGGTCAGCTACATTGATCACCAACTTCGTTCTAAAAAATCTTCATTCCAATCTTGGGTTGTTCGTTTATCACTTGTGCTCGCTGGTATTCGGATATGTAGCCATCTGGTCATTTGTTTCGACCATTATCAACCAGCTTTCTTTACCATTCACAAAATTTCAAAAGGCACTGCTCCCAATCTATCTTCTGAGCGGATTATTCTATAGCTCATTCTCAAAAGATGATACGTGGTTTTGGATCACTGTGAATCCAATGTACTTGTGGGGAACTTTTTCTGCATTGCTTGGCGGTTCCTTTATCATTCAAAAATGGGCAACAGCGTTGCGTTTGCCTCTCGTAGCATTGCTCTTTTTGTACGCTGGAGGCGCAAGCGAAACAGTGGCAATCGCAACAATTATCGGCTTATTTTATTTGGGGTTCATCACGCATCAAAAGCATTACTTAATACGAGTCGATAGAGCTGCTTTGCACATAGCTACAATTGCTTGCCTTGTCGGTTTTGGTACCGACATTGCCGGTTCTGGCACTATGGTTCGGCTCGAGCATCTACCACAATTCACTCTTGGAGAAAAGGTGATGATCGGATTTTGGAACTACTTTAAATTCAGCCTGATGGAAATTCCTCTAACACTTCCATTTGTTGTAATTACAATAGTTCCATTTGCTTTTTTCGGACGAAGGCAACTTCGTTTTCAATTGATCGCAATACAAGAATTGCTGTTTACGAGCAGAAAACTGTGGGCCTTAGCAGACCTGACCATCTTTTCCATTGCTTTCGCACTTGCATTTTCAACGGGCAATATGGGACCGCATCGTGCTTGGCTTCCTATTTCAGTCATCGTTCTGGTTGTTGCTGTCGTGTTCGCCTACCAACTCGGAACGTGGTTGTACATAAAATTGAACGGAAAACTTTTTCATTTCGCCATCATTACCCAGATTATTGCACTTGGATATCAGTGTATGATGGGATATCATCAGATCAACATTACAGACCAATATGCCGAAGCTGTGGATGCAAGGATGGATCGCATCCAAGACAGTGAATGCAATGGCGATTTAATGAAGCTTTCGCCTCTTCCCGATTCGGGTTGGTTGACATCTGCCGAAATCAGTTCTGATACCGTTCATTTTACTAACAAGCATTTGGGGTTATATTTTGATAATTGCCACCAGTTTGTGCTCGAAGACACTGTAACTTCATCGCAATGAGATTACTCGTCACATTTTTCGTTTTCCTGTCTTTCTCGATTGGGGCAAATGCGCAGTGTATTGACACGCTCAATTTTCCGAACCTTCAACCGCCTTGCTATCCAGATTTTGTTCCGGTTTGCGGTTGTGATGGCGTTACGTACCGAAATGCATGCTATGCCGATTTCGCTACCGTTCTTCAATATACCGATAGGCCCTGCGAACAAGTTGCACTAGACATTTATCCGAATCCCTGCACCTATTGGCTTTATGCAACAGTCGTTACCAAATATGAGAGCGATGTGAATCTTTACATCTTCGATAAGAACGGAACGGTATTCTATTACCAGTTTCTCCCATTGGTTTCACAGGAAACACTTTCGCTTCCCATCTACGGATTTGACAAAGGTTTATACATCATTATGGTAGAGTCTAATGGTGTTACCAAATTCTCAAAATTCATCAAGTGGGATCTATAGCTAAAACCATCTGAATAAGTACTTTTAGACCTTAATCGGAACAATGCTTTCTGAACCAGAAACAGAGCTCTTCGAGAACGTCAAAGAAATCTTCTCCAACTATTTGGGGGAGCACGGTCATCGTAAAACACCGGAACGGTTTGCTATTCTAAGCGAAGTGTATTCCAGCGATGGTCATTTTGATATTGAATCGCTTTACGGACAAATGAAGGACAAGAATTACCGTGTAAGTAGAGCTACGCTTTACAACACGATAGAATTGTTGCTTGATTGCAAACTGGTCACAAAACATCAGTTTGGTAAGAACATCGCCCATTTCGAACGGTCTTATAAGTACGGTCAGCATGATCATCTTATTTGCCAAGAATGCGGAAAGGTGTTTGAATTCTGTGATCCACGCATTCAACAGATTCAGAACATGGCAGGAGAAATCCTTGAATTCCGAATTACAAACCATTCTTTAAACTTTTATGGCAGCTGTAAAAAGCTGGCCAACGGTGGCAAATGCGACCGAATGAACAACTCATAGACTACAATGGAATACACCATAACCGACCTTCCAGGCGTGAAACTCATTTCGCTTTCTGGACGACTTATTGAAAAAAATCAAGCTGAAGGTCTTATACCTGAATTTGAATCGTTGATTGAAAACGGCAACAAAAAATATTTGATCGCCTTAGAAAACCTCGAATATGTGAACAGCACAGGGCTTAATCTGCTGATCGGAATGTTCACATCTGCCCGTAATTCGGGTGGAGAATTGGTTATTGGAGGAATTTCTCCAAAAGTGAAGAAGCTGATGGTTATGACCAGACTTGATTCGATATTCAAAATTTACAATTCGGTAGCAGAGGCAACCGAAAATTTCTAACTCAGAAAGAACAACTGCATTGAAGAAAGTGGACGTGCTCTTAGGACTCCAGTGGGGTGACGAGGGAAAGGGGAAAATTGTTGATGTACTAACGCCAGAATATGACGTGATTGCCCGTTTTCAGGGTGGGCCAAATGCTGGTCACACATTGGAATTCGAAGGTATAAAACATGTTTTGCACACCATTCCTTCGGGGATTTTCCGAAAAAACGCCATCAATGTGGTTGGAAACGGAGTTGTGATAGACCCTATCATTTTCAAGAAGGAAATAGACAAACTGGATGCCCGAAATGTTGATACTTCTTCAACGCTGAAAATCTCGAAGAAGGCACATCTTATCCTGCCTTCTCACCGCTTGTTAGATGCAGCTTCTGAAGCGGCAAAAGGCAAGAGTAAGATCGGAAGTACGCTTAAAGGCATTGGCCCAACGTATATGGACAAGACCGGTAGAAACGGACTTCGCGTTGGAGATGTGCTACTTGAGAATTTCAAAGAGAAATACAATTTCTTGAAAGAGAAGCACGAGCAGATCTTAGGACATTATCAGGTTGAAGGTGTTTCTGCCGAAATGGAAGATGAATGGTTTGCGAGTTTGGAAACACTGAAACGTTTTGAGCTGATAGACAGCGAGCATTTCCTTAACGATCAGCTCAAAGCAGGGAAATCAATTCTAGCTGAAGGTGCGCAAGGTTCGTTGCTTGATATCGATTTCGGCTCTTATCCTTTTGTCACCTCATCAAACACGGTTTGTGCCGGTGCTTGTACGGGATTAGGCGTGGCGCCAAACAAGATCGGTAACGTTATCGGAATTTTCAAAGCTTATTGCACACGCGTTGGATCAGGCCCATTTCCAACAGAACTATTTGACGAAACGGGCGACCTTCTTTGTTCAATCGGTAATGAATATGGATCAACAACTGGAAGAAGAAGACGTTGCGGTTGGTTGGATATTCCAGCGTTGAAATATGCCATCATGATCAACGGTGTATCTGAACTGAACATGATGAAAACAGATGTGATGGACACTTTCGACACCATCAAAATCTGTACGCATTACAAGATAAACGGACAGATCACCGACCAAATGCCGTTTGATATTACGGAAGAAGTTGAGCCTATCTATGTTGATATGAAAGGTTGGAAAACCGATTTGACCAAGTTGAAAAAAGGTGATGAACTTCCTGTTCAACTGCGCGATTACATTTCATTCATTGAAAAAGAAACAGGCGTGGCAATATCTGTAGTGTCCGTTGGGCCAGATAGAGAACAAACTCTTTTTCAAGACGTTACTTCAGTAGCATCCCTTTAAAATTTACAGAAATGGCTATAGTAATTGCATCAATCCTTTTGCTTGGCGTTGGATTCGCAGGAATTGGCGTTAAGCTGTTGCTTAAGAAAGACGGTAAATTCTCTGGCACATGCGCGAGCAATAGCCCGTTTCTAAACAAAGATGGAGAAGCCTGTAGTTTCTGTGGTGCTATGCCAGAGGAACAATGCCAAAAACCGAACGAAGCGGCTTAATTCTCTACCGTTACCGCTAAGTTGTCGATTTCGAAAGTTTTGCCTTTGGAATTCCACAGATAGACCTTAATTATCTGATGTGTCTGAAATTCCATCACAGCAGTGCGTTCTGAAATTGAACGGGTTTCGCCAATCGGAATATCCAACCTTGCTAGATCAATGGTTTTGTAAAAGGAAGATTCCCCATCCTTCTCCACAGATAGTACCAGCGAAACGCCACTAAGATCAGACTTTGCTCGAACGTCAACTGATACCGTAACATTCAAAATTCGACCTGGACTCATTGAACTCAGCGGTACAGCAATCGTCTCGCTAAACTCATCATCAGAAGTAATGATGCTCACACCGTCAGTCATTTCCGCAAAATCCTTTCGCACAGATAAGACGGTATCCAACTTAGCGGTAAAAGAATAGCTACGTACCGTAACGCCAGGAAACTCTTTTTGCCCAATTAGAGTAGCAACTGACTCTATAACATCTGTTGGCACTTCAGGATTAACATATCCCTGATGGGATAGCATTAGATGAACCACATCCGTTCTAGGAATCTTATTTATGGTGTCATACACATCATTCCAACTCGTGAAAACCCTTTTGCTATTGATATACCACTGGGTACTGTCTGGAACCTCAAATCCGTGTCTATTAAAGTAGAAAGCAAAGGTTCTGAATTCATACCACGGATCAATCAGAATCATGCTATTCTCGGTATGTAACGGATTAACATATTCGACAGCACGCTTCCAATCGTCTTCAGCATTAGGAGTGATGTCAATTTGCAGCGCGAAGAGAAGCACAACACTCGCTAGTGCCACCGAACGCATTGCTCTATGACCTAACCGATCAATACTAAGCGCCAGCAGCAACATCACTGCGGGCTGAACTGAAAGAATGTACTTATCCTGAAAAATCGGCTTTATCACATGTGAAAAGGCGATGCTTGCTACGAAAGGCACAACTCCCCACAGGAGTACAAATACCAAATCCTTATTGAATTGAATCGGGCGCTTTCGTATGGCTACAATTACCAGAATAATCAGTAATAAGATTTGCGCAAGAACGAGTTCCGTACTTCCGAAAAACACTTTTATCACGTAATAAATGGCTTGCCAATCGGGTGGACCAAACCACATGGCATCATCTCGCTCAAAGTAAGGTATGGAAAGCACCCAGATTCCAAAAGTGGCAGCCGCAGCGAACATTGGCAGAAAAAGCTTGACCATTTCTCTGAAGTCCGTGTGTCTATTATAGATCACAATGAAGCCTTGCGCAACAAGGTTGAACACCGATGTAGGATGAACGTAGATCATCAATGTGGTGAAGAAATAGTACCAGAAAAGCCTCCATTTCGTTGGGCTTTTCAAAATCTCCAGCAGCAAACCATAGGAAAGCATCACGCTTACCATGAGCATGGAATATGGCCTGGCCAAATGCGTAAACCGAAATTGAATAGGTGAAAAGCAGTAGAACAATGCAGCCATAATCCCAACGCTCAATCCAAAATTCCTCGATCCTAGAAGAAACATGACGGCCACTCCCAAAGCGCCCATCAGCACGCTAAAAAAGCGAGTGCTGAATTCACTTACACCAAACACTTTGACCCAAGTGGAAATGATCAAATTGTAGATAGGTGGATTCGGGTCGTTGGAAGCTTGCTCTACGACTTGGGCATACGATTTCTGCGCATGCCAAATATGAACCGCCTCATCCAATTCGTACGATGCATTCTGAAGATTTAAGGAGTGAAAAGCGAGGGCGAGCACCACAAGGGCCAGCAGCACGTAACCATGTTTTATAGAGCTAAAAAAAGTCATCCTTTAGGGCGTTTCACTCAAGTAAGAACTGATTTGAGCGGAATTCCAATGATGTACGCCTTTCGTGTCTGAATAGATAAGTATCGCGTCCAAGTCTCCATTCGACTCAATCAACGTTTTCGCTCTTTCGAAACCCATTACCATGCAGGCGGTTGCAAAAGCATCTGCGCTCATGCAATCCTTCGCAATGACAGTGGCACTTAACACATCCGTTGTAGCAGGGAAACCAGTGATGGGATCTAAAGAATGACCCAATTTCTGACCATTGATCTCTACGAATTTCCGATAGTTACCAGAAGTGGCCAATGAACGATTATTCAACTCTATCGTCATTGCTATTTCGTGTTCCAGATTTTCGCCTGTCGGTCGGTCAATTCCAACGGTCCAAGCCTCAGCGTTTGGTTTTGTTCCTGAAGCACGCACCTCTCCTCCTATTTCAACCAAATAATTGAAAATGCCAAGGCTTTCAAGATAATGAGCGAGCACATCAACCGAATATCCTTGAGCAATCGCATTCACATCCAACTGCACTTCAGGTTTCGTTTTCAGATAATCTTCCCCCTTCAATTCCACCCACTTCATTCCAACAGAATTCATGATGCTATCGACAACAGTTGAATCTATCTTGGCCGAATTCCAATCATTACTGAACCAGTATTTCATCAATGGCGAAACAGTGATATCAAAAGCGCCATCGGTTTGAGCATTCACTTCAATCGACCGTTTCACCACATTCTTGAATAATTGAGGTTGAGAAATCGAATTGACCTCGTTTCTATTCCATTTACTTATGTAACTCGACTCCTGATAAGTGGACAGGGCACGATCAAAGGCAAGCAACAGACTATCTACCTGATACTGCAGATCTTGTCCATTATTGAAATAGATAACGGAATACGTGGTGCCTTGTGTAAAACCTGCAGCTTCTTTCCTAACCACATTCGAACACGAGGAAAGCACCAACGCAATCAGCACATAATAAAGTTTTCGCATGGCCTCAAAAGTAAAAGACTATGCTAAAACCACGTGGTCATTGACAAGCTCTTTTAGCCAATTCGGATGTGAGAAGTGAATCGAACGCTTCCCGTTCATTCGGTTCCATGAACTTGTGTTCAATCAATGAATCCAAATTGGCTTTAATAACCTTTGAGAGATCTAAACTTCGCTTAACAATACTGTCTTTATATGGCTCCAGATCAGCAAGCGTTGCTTCCAGAACGGCCTTTGCACTGTCCGTTGTTCCAGTTAGCATAATTGTGTCTTGCATAAACCGCATTCGGTCCGCAAGCTCAAATCGGGCCTTTCTGAGAGTAACTGCTTCGCAATGCAAATCGGCCATCATACTAACCGAATCATTCATGCTTTGCTCTTCTACCTGTTTGGTCGAGCACGCACTGAGCAATGCCATTCCTACAAGCAAGGCACTTGTAATCAGTTTACTTCCGGCCATGACAGTTGATTTATTACGTTATCACCAATTGTGCGGCCACTAATTAAGCCTTGGATGTTGTCCATCGGATAGTGAATTCCTCCGTAGAACCTAGAACTTGCACATTCTTCTGCCATATCAGCAAAATTCGAGAAGTGACGAATGCCGAATCCATACTGAAGTCCTGTTCGATCAGACAGTTGATAATTACCATCTCCATTCGTAAACATCTCGGTAAATACACGTTCACCTACACCTATCTCGCACGAATGGCCAGACGAATAAGCTGGGAACGGAGGCGTTCCTATTACTGTATTGAAGTTTGGATCAACGTATTGCCTCAAATAAGAGATCGGGCGAATCAGATCATAAACATATTTACTCTCCCAACACGAAATGAAAGCGTCATTCTCAGCAATTCCAAGTTTGGCATAACCAACAGCGCATTTAGCAAGCGATGCATTACTCTCTTCGAGCAATTGAGACAAGATATTGAAGGTATGTCCGGCAGGGGTGCAAGTATTGAACGGATCATCCGCCCAAAATTTTGCTATCTCAATCTGTTCAGGTGTGTTATTCGCTACCTGATCGTAAACCTGCATGGCTTCTGCATAAAAATCAGACGCTGGATCAGTTGAAAACACTTTAGGAGCAGGTGGCTGAGTACCAGTTACATTATTTGCCATAAATGGTCTGCATTTGCCCCAATTAGGACTTATCGGATGAACAACAGCGCCAGTTGGAACCCAGCAGCTATCAGCCACTGGCAATTCATAAGGAAGTTGAAAAGCATCCAAATAAGATTGATGGCCGCCATCAGTCAAGGAATAAGCGTATAACGCATCGGCCACTGCCTTGCCAAAAGCTACAGACCTTTCTGCAACTGGTAAGGGAAAATCAGCGAAACGCTGATTGTAGTTAATTTCTTCCATGTGATTGATCTTCGCCAAATTGTCATCAGAAAGATTCACATCAAACATCTTACGCATCGTTTCTGCCACAGCGGCATTGGCAGCAATGCTCCAATTATAAGCTGCGTCTTTTTCTGGCTGAGGAAATCCGCTTGCAGGTAGCTCATTCAGTTGTCCAGCCAAACTCTGAGCATTTTGGATTCCAGGTGCCACAGACTCGTACGCTGCAAGACCAACGTAGGCAAAAGCCCGTGCTGCCTGTGGAGGAAAGAATCCTGGTGTTTCTTTGGTTATTTGACACTGCAGATCGTAATACTTCCGCAAGAATTCGCCTGAATATTGATCCGTTGCTTGCGAATCAGTTACTCGCTCGTATTTGTCGCAGCCAGATAAAAGCGCAACTACAAGCACTAGATAAGTGATTGATTTTCTTTTCATTAGGATGGTATTTTAAAATTGGTTAAGCAAATATAAAACTTAACAATCAATTGTCCTGTAACCTGCGCCAGCGCGTAAGCTTCCACCAAATGTTTGGAAAATAAAAAACCCCTCAGCACATGATGTGCTGAGGGGTCTACTTTTTTGTCTGACCGATCTTAGTGTGCTACTTCAGCTGGAGTTTCCTCCGCTGCGGTAGAGTCTACAGAAGTTTCAACAACTTCTTCGACTTCAATGGTTTCAACTGGTGCAACTGCTGTGGTGTCAGCAGTGCTTGCACTGTCAGTGGCTGCATTTGTGCATGCTGCCAAGTTCAAAGCTACTACTGCAGCAACGAACAAAATTGTTTTTTTCATTTTCGATTTAACGATTAAAATTCGGGGCAAAATTATATCGAGAAATGATTGTTTTTACATTTTAGAAGCTGCTGAGTAAAATATTTATTTCAGCTTCAAAACAAGTCATTCTGGGGTATTCGCAACCACTCTCACCACTTTTACGAAGCGACTTTTATAGTAATCGAACGCGTCAAATGCCGTAATGATGATTCCTATCTTGTTGCTCGTGGCACTATGAATGAATTTCAATGGTTCGTTGGCTTCACTGATAACGATACCAGCATGGCCAACCGGCCGCTTTTTAGCGTTAGACCCGGCAAACAAGATGATATCACCTTTGTGGCAACTGTCCAACGGAACTTCTACGCCAATGTCAGCCATTTCCACAGAAGACCGGGGAAGCTCCATTCCAAAGTAACCGAAAACGTAGTTGACAAAACCACTACAATCAAAACCCAATGGCGAACTACCGCCATAGCAATACGGAACACCTAGCAGCGAACTGGCAAACGTGACCAAACTATCAGGCTGAATTGCAACTTGTGCATTTGCATCATTCGATACTTCAATGCTTTCCTGCGCCTGCAAAACGTTTACAAAAAGTACCGATAAAAATATCACATAGATGAACCTCATAACCCAAAGCTAGTCATAATAGGTATGGTTGTGAATTTAAAAAGCCTTGGCGCATTGCCAAGGCTTTCGAAATTGTTGCATTAGAAGGGTTAATTACCCTCCAAAGTCATCGAACGAAACATTCTCTGGCGGAACGCCCCAATCATCACACATCTTCAGAACCGCTTGGTTCATCATTGGCGGACCACAGAAATAGAACTCAATGTCTTCTGGAGAATCGTGTTTGCTCAGGTATTGTTCAATCACCTGATTGTGAACGAATCCAACGAAACCATCTCCTTCCGTATCATGGATGTCTTTCATGGTTACCCAATTGTCCTCAGGTTTTGCATCAGACAATACCATGTAGAACTTGAAGTTCGGGAATCGTTTTTCAATATCTCTGAAATAGTGGATGTAGAAAAGCTCAGCACGTGAACGACCTCCATACCAGTAAGAAACCTTACGTCCTGTCTCTAAGGTGCGGAACAAGTGATAAATATGCGAACGCATTGGCGCCATTCCAGCTCCACCACCGATATAAAGCATTTCGGCATTCGTTTCCTTGATGAAAAACTCTCCATACGGTCCAGAAATAACTGCTTTATCGCCAGGCTTCAAATTGAAAATGTAGGAAGAAGCGATACCTGGATTGATGTCTGCCCATTTGTTATTGGCTCTATCAAAAGGTGGCGCGGCAACCCGAACATTCAACATAATGTTTCGACCTTCTGCAGGATACGAAGCCATCGAGTAAGCACGAACAACTTCTTCATCATTTTTCATTACCAGACCGCGCATGGCAAATGGTCCTTCACTCCAATCTGACTCAAATTTGTTTGGTTCTCCAGGGTGATCCGTTGGATGTGCAGTGATGTCCATATCGGAGAATTTCACCTCACATTTCGGTATCTTGATCTGAATGTAACCTCCAGCCTCGTAATGCATGTCTTCTGGAAGCTCTACAACGAATTCCTTGATGTAAGTAGCAACGTTGTAATTGGATTTTACCGTAGCAACCCACTCTTTAATACCAAAGATCTCTTCAGGGATACCGATCTTCATATCCTGCTTGATCTTCACTTGACAACCCAATCTCCAATGATCAGCAATCTGCTTTCGTGAGAAATAAGGAGCTTCTGTTGGAAGTATCTCGCCACCGCCCTCAAACACTTGACATTTGCACATGGCGCAAGTTCCACCTCCACCGCAAGCAGACGGAAGAAAGATCTTATTACTTCCCAGAGTTCCAAGAATGGTTCCTCCAGATTCGACTTCGATTTCCTTTTCTCCGTTGATCATCAATTTAACTGGCCCAGACGGTGCCAATTTGGCCTTTGCGAAAAGCAAAAGCGAGACCAAGAGGAAAATCACGATCAGGAATACGATTACACTGATAGTGACGACTGTAGATGTGCTTAGAAGAACCATGTTCGTTAGCTGTTTACTTCTTTAAAGTTCGATTCCCATAAAGCTCATGAACGCAATGCCCATCAACCCTGTGATAATGAAAGTGATTCCCAAACCTCTCAATGGTGCAGGAACGTTTGAATAACGTATTTTCTCTCTGATGGCTGCAATGGCAACAATCGCCAAGAACCAACCAACACCAGAACCAAGCCCGAATACGGTTGCCTGGCCAACGTTAGCGTACTGACGCTCTTGCATGAAAAGTGCCCCTCCAAGAATAGAGCAGTTAACTGCGATCAATGGCAAGAAGATTCCCAATGATGAATAAAGTGCTGGTGCAAATTTCTCAACTGCCATCTCTACCAACTGAACCAAGGCAGCGATAATTGCGATAAACATGATGAAGCTTAAGAAGCTTAGGTCCATAGTGGCCAATTCTGGGCTCAGCCAAGACAATGCTCCTTCTTTCAACACATAGTTCTCCATCATGTAGTTGATAGGAACCGTGATGCCTAGAACGAAGATGACCGCGGCACCAAGACCAACACCTGTTTTCACCGTTTTACTAACGGCCAAATAAGAACACATGCCCAAGAAATAGGCAAAGATCATGTTCTCAATAAAGATGGCTTTTACAAATATGTTTACGTATTCCATGACTTAAATCTGTCGGTTAGGAATCTATCCTTCTATGAGTTTTGTGTTTCTTGAACGCTGAATCCAGATAAGCGCACCAACGGTGATCAACGCCATTGGAGGCAAGATCATCAATCCATTATCCACGTATCCGAGTGCGTACAGACCAGAAGCTTCTGTGGCCAATGTTCCGTCCGAAAGAAGCGCTCCTACTTTGTGTCCGAATACTGGAAAACCCCAAAGTTTACCAGAACCAAGCAACTCACGGAAAACCGAAACAGTGATCAGAATAACGCCATAACCCAAACCGTTACCGATTCCGTCTAAGAAAGCTGGCCAAGGCTTGTTGGCAAGCGCAAATGCTTCCAATCGTCCCATGATAATACAATTGGTAATGATCAGACCAACAAACACAGAAAGTGCCTTGCTGATGTCGTACACAAAAGCTTTCAACACCTGATCGACCAGAATAACCAAAGCCGCGACAATCACCAATTGAACGATGATTCGAATACGATTTGGAATGTAATTCCTCATGGCAGAAACAATTACGTTTCCTGCTGCCGTTACGAACATTACAGACAAGGTCATAACCAACGCTTGCTTTACCTGAACCGTAATGGCAAGTGCCGAACAAATTCCCAATACCTGAACGGTGATCGGATTATCGTCATCCAGCGGATTGGAAATAAGTGCCCTGTTCTTCTTAGAGAATAACGGCTCTTTTACTACTTCTGCTACTGCTACTTCACTCATAATTAAGTGTGTCTAAGTTTAAAACAGATCAATTAACGGACAGTTCTAAGCTGTCTCCAACTTCTACATTCAGCGAATCCATGCTCATTCCAAGAGAATCAACAGGCAACTCAACCATTTCTGGTTCAGCAGCGCTATGAAGTCCAAGAAAATATGGTTCGTATATCTTCAATGTTCGGAGCAACATTTCACTCACACCATTACTGGTAATGGTTCCACCAGAAATAGCATCTACTCCATGCTCATCTCCTTTGGCTCCACCTTTCATTACTTTGATGCCTGTGAAAGATCCATTTTCGTCAAAGATGGTCTTTCCTTCGAATGGTTTTTGGAAAGATGCCTGACCGATCTCTGCCCCCAGCCCTGGCGTTTCGCTCTTGTGATCGAATACCGCTCCGACAACAGTTTTTCCATCACCTGCAACGGTCACATAACCCCAAATTGGTCCCCAAAGACCTGTACCTACAACAGGCACAACATATACGTCCTGACCATCTTTATTCAACACGAACATTGGATAATTGACACCATCCGTACCGAATTTCAAAAGCTCAGCTTTCATGGCATCCACATCACCCGAATTGGCTTTGTAAATGTTTGAAAGACCCGCTTTGTAATCTTTAAGAACATCAATGTCAAATGCATTCAATTCAGTTTGTTTCACTGCTCCGTTCGCATCCAACACAACTGCTTCTACAAGATACTTCTCGTAAGCTTCTTTTGCCTCGCTTGCAGGAACACTGATTCCAATACTGCTCAGAATATTCTGACGCTTCTCGTTCGCCACGTTTTCGTTTTGCATTGGCTTCAGGCTTTCAGATGCCAACGCCAAAAGCGTGGCAACGATAATAACCATCACTGCTGCAAAAATGAATGTGTACTTGTTGCTATTTACATCAACCGCCATGATTACGCAGTTTTTACGTTAAGTCGTTTCAATCTCTTATTGATATTGCCCTGAACCACATAGTGGTCTACAAGTGGAGCCATCACATTCATAAAGAGTATCGCCAACATGATTCCTTCTGGGTATGCAGGATTGAACACACGGATCATTATGGCCAACAGGCCGATCAAGAAACCGTAGATCCATTTTCCTTTATTCGTTTGAGCAGCCGTTACCGGGTCTGTTGCCATAAATACAACTCCGAATGCAAAACCACCAACAATCAAGTGTTGCCAGAAAGGAAGTTGCATCAAACCACCACCTATTCCCATATCTCCGAAGAAATTGAAGATGGCTCCCATCGTTGCTCCACCAAGAACAGCAGCAAGCATGATTCTCCAGCTTCCGATTCCGGTAAAAAGAAGAATGGCTGCTCCAATCAGTA
Source organism: Flavobacteriales bacterium (assembly GCA_021739695.1). Lineage (NCBI taxonomy): Bacteria > Pseudomonadati > Bacteroidota > Flavobacteriia > Flavobacteriales > Flavobacteriales bacterium. The sequence continues at coordinate 25,816 of JAIPBM010000006.1, forward strand.
CAGCCAAGGTTGAAGTTTCACCTACTGAACCTGGAATAAACCCTAGGAACATATCCTGAGCCGAGAACCGAAGCGTTTCCAATCCACCTTTCATGGCTGCAAGGTCTCCCAAAATGGTTGCTCCAGAAATAGCATCGTTGGTCATTCCTTCATGAATCCAGATCTTATCTCCAGACATGAATGTTGGATAGGCGAAGAACAAGAACGCACGTGCTGTCAAAGCCACATTCAGAATGTTCATACCTGTTCCACCAAACACCTCCTTGCCAAATACTACAGCAAAGGCAACCGCAACTGCCAGCATCCACAATGGAATATCAATCGGCACAATAAGCGGAATAAGCATACCAGTTACCAAGTATCCTTCTTCTACCGAGTGTCCTTTAAACATGGCAAAAGCGAACTCAATGCCCAATCCTACTCCGTAGGAAACAACCACCAATGGAAGAACCTTGATCAATCCAATGGTGAACATATCCATGAAAGAGGCCGTGGCCAACTCGCCCAACTCGCGATAATGTTGATAACCCGCGTTGTACATACCAAAAAGCAGACACGGAATCATGGCCATAATTACTACAGACATGGTTCTTTTCAGGTCGATACCATCGCGGATATGCGCTCCTGTATGTGTTACTTCTTCTGGTGTGAACGCAAAGGTCTCTAACGCATCAATAGCAGTAAGAACCTTATTGTACTTCTCAAACTTGCCCCCTTTCTCGAAAGGAGCTTTCATGTTCTGGAAGGCTGTGTGTAAAAACTTCATCGTGCCTTATCGTTTAACCACATTCTTTTTCAATGAGCTCCAATCCTTCTCTCACGATCTGCTGAACAGCCGTTTTAGAAGTACAGATATACTCACACAATGCAAAATCCTCGTCATCTACTTCGTAAATGCCTAGATTCTCCATCAATTCAATATCACCGATCATAATGGCCTTTACCAAGTGTTGTGGGTAAATATCCATCGGAAACACCGACTCATATTCACCTGTCACAACCAAAGCGCGTGCTTCGCCATTTGTATTCGTATCCAAGTCGTATTTCTTACTTGGCATCAACCATGAGAAATATGATCGAGAAGCTGAGAACTTTCCAAAACCAGGACCGGCCCAACCTTCCGTAATGAAGAATTTGGCATGATCACCTTCAGGAATAACTGTTACTTCCTTATTGAAAAACCCAAGGTGTCCATCCGCAGCCACTTTAGTGCCTGTCAAAATGTTACCGCTTATCAATCGGTTGTTGTCTCCTTCCAAATTCCCTTCAACCAGTGTCGAAATACTAGCTCCTTGAATGGTTTTGAAATACTTAGGAGATTTAACGGAAGAACCAGCAACAGCAACAGTTCTTGAAGCATCGTATTTACCAGTGAGGAAAGCATTACCGATAAGCGCCACATCTTGCGCAGCCACGGTAAACACCACTTCGCCTTTGTTCAATGGTTTGATGTGATGGATCTGAACGCCTACGTTACCTGATGGATGTGGTCCGCTGAACCAGTTGATCTGAACGCCTTTTGCTCCTTTGAAAACCTCATCGGTGTTCATTTCGCGGTGCAAATTCAAATGCACAGGACCATCTGTCAGTTGTTTCAACACCTCCAATCCGGCCTGAAACTCTTTTCCTTTTCCATGCAATACGTAATCGTAATCTGCAGAAAGTGGAGCCGAATCAAATCCGGATACATGGATAGAGATCGGATTGTCAGTTGGACGGGCAGCTGTTCCGTACGGACGTCTCTTGATGAATGCCCAAAGGCACTGATCCAACAAACGCTGCTTCACTTCTGCTCTACTCATACGAGCTGCATCAGCCGCAGGAAATTGAGCGTAGCGCGTTTCCTTATCGCCAAGCACCTTAATGCCCAGTATCTTGCGTTTGGCACCGCGCATAACCTCCACTACCTCTCCGCTTACTGGCGATCCCACTTTCACTTCAGGATAATCCTTGCTGTAAAAAAGTGGCGAACCGGCCAATACTTCCTGTCCTTCCTTCACCAACAATTTGGGTGTGAAATTCTTGAAATCACTCGGTTTGATTACAAACGCACCAGACCTTTCAGCAGTACCTAGCACCTTATCGGCCTCACCCTTCAGAGGAATGTTCAGGCCTTTCTTGATCTTGATGTCTTTTGACATATTCTGTTCGGATTACCGTCCTTAAAATCGCGGCAAATTTAACAGAAAGGCAATAGCGGTTATGACGAATACGGACAGGTTTATAATTTAGAATGGTTCTAAATAAAAAGGGTGGAATCCTTGAAATTATGGTTGACCATAACCTTGGTTGTTCCTTAGACCAGCAGGTAGTCGCCTACCACCACTATTTCCAACCAAGTGTAGTCGGATTCCCTGATCAAACATTGGCACCAAACACTTGCAGCGTGCCGTTCCTTAAGCTGACGATCACACCAAACACTTGCAGCGTGTCATTCCTTAAGCTGCCGATCGCACCAAACACTTGCAGCGTGCCATTCCTTAAGCTGATGATCACACCAAACACTTGCAGCGTGCCGTTCCTTAAGCTGACGATCACACCAAACACTTGCAGCGTGCCGTTCCTTAAGCTGATGATCACACCAAACACTTGCAGCGTGCCGTTCCTTAAGCTGACGATCAGACCAAACACTTGCAGCGTGCCGTTCCTTAAGCTGACGATCACACCAAACACTTGCAGCGTGCTGTTCCTTAAGCTGACGATCAGACCAAACACTTGTGGCGTGGCGTTCCTTAAGCTGACGATCGCACCAAACAACTGTGGCGTGCTGTTCCTTGATCAAGCAAGGCTGCGCCACCGTTGTGGTGCGCAATTGAGAGGAAATAGCAAACTCAGATGTTCTTCGTCAATGATCTGAGGGTTGTCTACGCACCATAGGCCTTGTCAACTATCCAATGGGGGTAAACAGCATAGGGCAAGACATCTGAAACTTGAAAAGCGGAGTTCGGCCCATTGCCGAACTCCGCTTTTTGTTTGCCGTGGTAGGTTCATGGTCTTTGGGCTTACCTTGCTCTCAGCGTGGCAAAGCTTATGAAGTACAGGCCTTCGGGGTTATGGAACTTGTATTGTGTGCTCATGGTCTTTCCGAACATGAAAGTTAGAAAGATCAGTCAGAGACTGATCGTACTTAATTCCACACAAGAGATCCTGCGGAACTCTTGCGCGAGCGGGGACTCAATATGTTTTTGTAGGTACGTTCACTCCTTTATCACTTTGAAAGTATGGTGTATTTCATTCTCCACCACCAACTGCCCGAAGTAGATGCCCTTGGCAAAGGCGCTCATATCTATGGTTAGCGTGTTGGTGCCATTGGTGGCCGCGCCACCGCCTTGCAGAACCTGCCGCCCATGCACATCATAAAGCTGCAACTGGTAATTGCCATGGCTTTGGCCTTGCCAAGTGAGGGTGGTGGTTGAGGTGGTGGGGTTGGGGTTGGGGTAGATCAGAATTTCATCTTCCAACTCGCTTACTTCCTCTACTCCGATGGGTGGCACCTCATTACATTCAACCGGTTCTCCTTCGTATATCCATTTTCCCAAACGCTGGATGGGTTCCGGACTTGAAAATTCCGAGTTCTTTACTTCGGTTCCATATAGGTCGCCTTTGAAAACCGAAAGCTGAAAAGGAATGGGACCGTTCGGTAAGACACACCATCGTTGTCCGTTCCATTTGGCAAATCCACTTGCCGGCATACCATTTACAAATTGGAATCTTCCCGAAACATACAATTCATCTTCAAATACCACGGCATCACCAACAAATGGATTGAGCTGCCCTGTGACTCCATCACCAAGCCGCCAATAACGGTCGCCATCCCAAGCAACAATATGGTTGCCAGGATTTCCAAGGTTTTCTTGGAACTCTCCGTATATGTACAGCATGTCCTTGTACACCGTCAGCCCGCTGACCGCACTGAAGCCACCGAAAAAACCTCCACCTACGTCCTTCCACCCATCAACTGGATTCCATCGGACTATTTCACCCATCCCATTGGGCAACAAAATATTACCGCCAACATATAGTTCGTTCTTATACCATATTGCATTATATGGATCAGCAAAACCTACAGAACCATCGGTCAGTGTATCTGCAATGCCCGAAAAAGAAACCCCATCATAGAATGCTACAGTATGATACATTTCTCCATTGATCTGTGCACCCAATTCGTACATCAATAGGTATAGCGAGTCCCCGAACACCGACAACCCTGAGAAATGGCCTTCAACAAGCCTTTCCCATTCTCCATTCTGGTGCTTGTAAATTCCTCCCAATGGATTTCCGGGCACATAGACATAAGGGATATCATTAAATAAGGATGGAGCAAATATCTGGTACGAAAACGTGTCAGCTGGAATCGTATCTACAGCGGTTCCATCCCATAAATAAACACTGTTTGCCCCACCCCCTTCCTGATTCTGACCTGTAATGAGCATATGCTCATCATCAGCAAAAATGTCCAACGAGGAACCTGTTTCGAATCCTGTATCTTCCCAATACTGCGCCTTGGTAACATTGAAAATTGCCAAAGCCATGAGTAATGTCGTGCTTCTTCTAATCCTCATTCAAAATCAATTTAATGACCCCCGCTCGCGCAAGACTTCCGCAGGACGTCTTGTGTGGAACCTGGTACGATCAGTCTCCAGACTGATCTCAGTAGCATCCTTCCTATTCAAGCATTCCATTTCCATTGCCTCAATATCCAATCCGTTCAACTTCCAGCAGGCCCATGCCATCTGCATAGTTCACTGAGCTACTGTAAATGTACTGCTTTGGAAATTCCGCTATTCAAGTAGGCATCCATGGCTTCTCGCCCACTTTCAACACTTTGCGCCTCAGCCTCATTCCTTACCACCTTCCTTACACTATTTCTCACCCTCCCACGCTTGGTGCAATTCTTGCACTTCATCAACATCAACAGGCACACAGCCAGCACCACTATCCGCCAACCTAACGCCACTCTCCTCTAACCTCAGGTCTCACTCAGCTGAACTCACTGTTCAAATACAAGCACCGCCTCCTTATCTTTGCCACCCGATATGCGCACAACGATCACGTTTTTCCTTCTCACCTTTTTCCTTTTTTCACACGCCTCTTTCGCTCAAGATGACGAATATTTTGATGACACCTTTGTGCGCTACGAAGACCGAGTTTACCAGAACAGCATCAAAACAGTCCAGTTCAATGTCAAGAACGTAGACCTCAGCCTCCCCGTGGTGCAGCTGGGAGGAGGCGAAATGCTCGAACTCTCCTTCGATGACCTCGATGCAGAATACCAGGATTACACCTACACCATCATCCACTGCGATAGGAACTGGAAAGAAACCGGCATCCCATCTTCAGAATACATCGATGGATTCTTGGAAATGAACATCTCCAACTACGAATTCTCCTTCAATACCGTTCAACGATACCTCCACTACTCCTTCAGTTTTCCCAATCAGAATTTCAGCTTTAAACTCTCAGGAAATTACATCCTGCTTGTCTACAAAGACTTCAACCGCGAAAAGCCCATCATCACCCGAAGGTTCCGCGTTTACGAAAACCTGATTCAGATAGAAGCTGCCGTTCGTCTGCCTATGGAAATAAGTAAACGCCAAACCCATCATCAGGTTGATGTGGTGGTAAACTATCCCGACTACGACATTCAGAATCCCTTCCAAAACATTGCCCTACATGTTCAGCAGAATTACCGATGGGATAACATGAAAACAGACATGCAGCCCATTTTCGTCAAAAACGGACAGCTCATTTACGACAACATGGGAGGCGTCACCTTTGAAGGAAGCAACGAATACCGTTGGATAGACACCCGAAGTCTGCGCTACCAGCCAGAGAATGTAAGCGCCATCTGGTACGACCCAGACTCCCTCAAAAACCACGTCTTTCTAATGCCCGATAAGGTTTTCAATAAAGACCACTACGTGAGCACTCCCGATATTAATGGAGCTTATTCCATCGGCATCCGCGAAGGAAACGACCCCAACCGCGATGCAGATTACGTCCTCGTTCATTTCATGTTAAAATACGATGAGCCCCTTACATCTGGTGGTCTCTATCTTTTCGGTGGACTGACCGAATGGCAGATCCAACCCAAATACCGCTTGGATTACAGCTACCGCGATGGGGTTTACGAATGCACCGCCTACCTCAAGCAAGGCTATTACAACTACCAATACATCTACCTGAAGGATGGCGAAACAGTGGGCGAAACAGAGGTGACCGAAGGTTCCTTCTACGCAGCCCGCCAGATCTATACCTTCTATATCTACTACCAACTGATGAGTTCAAGATACGACCGACTGATCGGTCATTCCATCATCACATCTCATTTTTGACCTTTTTCGGCAACGCATTCCAAAAATGATCGTTTATTTGTCATTGCACAACGCGGCATGACCATGATCACACACGGCATAAAAGTATCGGCAAGGGTCAAGTTCAAAGAAGAATACTCTGAACCTGACAAGAATTACTTTGTCTTCTTTTACCGTATCACCATCGAGAATTACAACGATTTCGAGGTCCAATTGCTACGCAGACATTGGGACATCTTCGATAGCAATGGCATAAACACCATGGTAGAAGGCGAAGGCGTGGTTGGCGAAAAACCGATCCTTGCCCCAGGCGAACTCTTCTCTTATGAAAGTGCCTGTAATCTAGAATCAGGCATCGGCAGAATGGCCGGATATTTTGAAATGATGCGTACCGAAAGCGGCATGCTCTTTCGCGCTGAAATTCCGGAGTTCATCATGGAAGTGCCATATATGCTCAATTGAGCTACACCCTGCTTATCGTACAACCATGCGAATTCTAAAATTGCTACTTGTCAGTTGCATTTCCTTAACCACAGCCGTTTCGGGCCAGGTAGGAACGCTTGACAGTACGTATTGGGATGGTGGTGTCCTACAGTTCATGCCAAATAATTTTAATTATGGTCATGTAAGGGACATGACCATAGATACGGATGGACGAATCACTTTTGTTGGATGGATGACCGATCACCATCGAGACTTCGCTGTTTCGGGAAGATTAGAATATAATCAATCTGATTCCGTTTTCGATTTGTATGCAGGTGGTTCGCAGTATAGCTATCCGTTCATTGGGCAATACATATTCGGACCAGGTCTCCACGTAACGACTGGTGCGAACAATAAGACTTTCATAATTACTGGTGGGGGTTCCCTAAATACAAGTAGTAGTTTGATTAGCATCAACTCCTCGGGGCAAACCGCCCACACCGAAGATATAGCCACCTCTGGTTCAGATGGGCCAAAAGTGCGAGAGGAAGGCAGACTCTTTATTCCAGAAAAAGGTGGTATAAGAGGGCTCAACGATGACCTTTCCGCCTTTTATTCATTTGGTCAGGCAGGCTTTACACAACCAATCTCGCACGATTCTATTTACTTTGAAAGTGTATCCTTTCATCCTCAAGGCTATTTTCTAACTTGTGGATACACGATAGATAATGGTGTAAAATCAGGTTTCATCACACGTTTGAATTCGAATGGTGATGTGGACCAATCATACGCAAATCAAGGCATCCAATTACTTGACGAATATGTTGAAGGCCTGATTCCTGTGAAAATAGTTTGTAGAGGCGATGGCTCTTCCATAATTCTTGGAAACACCGACACCTGTGGATATGTCATGAAATTTGATGACAACGGAGCTTTAGACCTAAGCTTTGGATTTGGCGGATTTCAAAAGATTTCCCCCCTTGTAGAATTGGAACATATTGTATTGTCCGAATTACTGGTTCAAGGTGACTCAAAAATTGTCGTTGGCGGAGATCGACTGAGATTCAATTCTTCTGGGATTCAATTGGTGAATGGGCACTTGTTTGTTCGTTTGAACTCTAGTGGAAATTTGGATTCTGGATTCGGTGATAATGGTATTTCCCTTGTTCCGTCCGTTGATACGGTGTATCCACAGAACAATAGACTTTCAGGAATGGAGTTTTACGAAAATAAAATCGTATTTAGTATCAATTCGTACTATTACGATCAGTTTACATTTGCAATGTTAAGTAATGACGTAACGGTTGGAATACCAGAAATTCGAAATAAAGAACGCGTGCTAATGTTTCCGAATCCAGTAGAATCGGGGACGGAAATTACCGTGACCGTAGCAGAGGACATCCGTGACCTATTCTTGTACGATCATTTTGGACAACAACTTTCACATCATCGTGTGGACATTAATCCAAGGGAACCAATCAAGTTTACCATTCCAAATCTACCCAGCGGAGTTTATTTAGTAAAACTTCAAACCCAAGATACTTTCGAGACCTTGAGACTGATGATTAACTAAAGAGAAACTTCCTCGAAAGTATTATCATCTATCATCATTTTCCCATAATCGTTTGTCACTATGTACTTTCGCGGCTCAATTAATATACAAGCAAGTCATGGCAAACGCATTCTATAACGTACCCAAAGCAGTCAACGAGCCTATCCTAAACTACGCCCCAGGCAGTAAGGAGAAAGCCGAAGTGAAAAAGGCTTTGGAATCGCTACGCGCCACAGAAATAGACGCACCCATGTATATTGGAGGAAAAGAAGTAAGAACCGGAGACCTGGTTCGAATGGCTCCTCCTCACGATCACAAACACACCTTGGGTCATTTCCACCGCGGAAACGAAACACACGTAAAATTGGCCATCGATGCAGCTTTGGCCGCCAGAGAAAAATGGGCCAACATGAGCTGGGAGCACCGCGCTTCCATCTTCCTGAAAGCCGCAGACCTATTGGCTGGTCCTTACCGTGCCAAGATGAATGCCGCCACCATGCTTGCCCAAAGCAAGAATGTCTTCCAAGCAGAGATTGATGCCGTTTGCGAATACGCAGATTTCCTTCGTTTCAACGTGGAATTCATGACTGATATTTACAAGCAACAGCCACCCTACTCGCCAGCTCCAACTTGGAACCGAGTAGAGCAACGACCTTTAGAGGGTTTTGTATTCGCTTTAACGCCTTTCAATTTCACTTCCATTGCAGGAAACCTTCCTGGCGCACCAGCTTTGATGGGAAACACTGTAGTTTGGAAACCTGCCGATACGCAGATCTATTCTGCACAGGTGATCATGGAAATTTTCAAAGAGGCTGGATTGCCAGATGGCGTCATCAACCTCGTTTATGTTCGTGGGCCAGTTGCTGGCGATGTCATTTTTCAACATCCGGATTTTGCTGGAATTCACTTTACAGGTTCAACGGGCGTATTTCAAGGCATTTGGAAAACAATTGGCGAAAACATCCACAAATACAAAACATACCCACGCATAGTTGGCGAAACGGGCGGCAAGGATTTCATCATTGCGCATCCATCTTCACTCCCTAAGCAAGTGGCCACAGCCATCGTTCGTGGTGCCTTCGAATATCAAGGACAGAAATGTTCGGCTGCATCCAGAGTTTACGTGCCAAGCAATCTTTGGGAAGAAATTAAGGGATACGTGATTGACGACCTCAAAACGTTCAAAATGGGCGTTGCCGAAGATTTCAGCAACTTCATCAATGCCGTTATTGACGAAAAAGCATTTGATAAAATTGCTGGTTATATTGATAATGCGAAAGCAGATGGCCAGGAGATCATTGCTGGCGGTAACTACGATAAGAGCCAAGGTTATTTCATCGAACCGACCGTCATTGTGGCCAACGACCCGAATTACACCACCATGTGCGAAGAGATTTTCGGACCTGTGGTTACCATCTACGTTTTTGATGAGAACAAATGGGACGAAACCCTCGACATCCTCGACAAGACATCTCCTTACGCTCTCACAGGAGCACTCTTCAGCCAAGACCGCTATGTAATTGAAAGCGCCACCAAGCGCTTAGAAAACTGCGCTGGCAACTTCTACATCAACGACAAACCAACCGGAGCAGTTGTAGGACAACAACCATTCGGTGGCGCAAGAGGTTCTGGCACCAACGATAAGGCAGGTTCCATGATCAATCTGCTGCGTTGGGTTTCTCCACGAACCATCAAAGAAAACTTCGTTCCACCAACGGATTACCGCTATCCGTTCTTAGGAGAAAGCTAAGCGCATAAACAATCTCCTGTTAAAAAAGCCGCCCAACCATATGCTAAACATGGTTGGGCGGCTTTACTTTTACAAGCGTGAAGAAGATTCAAGGCATAGCGCAAAAACTGTATCCGCACGCAAAGAACAAGTTCCTGATGACGGGGCTTGTGTTCTTAGTTTGGATGACCTTCTTTGACGAGAACAACTTCATCACGCTGGTAAAAAACCAACTGAAGTTGTCAGAATTAGAATCCGAGAAAGAGCACTACGTCAACGAGATTGCGCAAAGTACCGCAGACCTCAAACTCCTTCAGAACGACAAGGAGCTACTCGAAAAATTCGCCCGAGAAAAATACCTGATGAAGAAAGATGACGAAGAGATCTTTGTCTTTTCAGTTGAGGATTAAATCCCAACTTCGCTTCAATTCCTAGTACATCAATCATTCATCTCTCATTTTTAATTGAATCCGAAGTGGAATTACTGAAACAATTATGCGCCATTCGCGCGGTCAGTGGTGACGAACGCGCCATGACCGATTTCATTCTCAACTACATTGGCGAAACCGAAAAGAACTGGAAGGTTAAACCGAAGCTTATCCATGGCGATGAATTCCACGAGAACATCATTCTGGTGTTCGGCAAGAAACCGCGCACTGCCATCTTCGCCCATTTAGACAGCATTGGCTTTACGGTCCGCTATGGAAACCAGTTGGTAAAAGTTGGAGGTCCGGTTATTGAGAACAACATCAAATTGGTAGGTTCCGATTCTCAAGGGGAGATTGAATGCAAACTGAAAGTCAGCAAGAAACATCAAACCTTCGGATACAAATTCGAAAGGGAAATTGAGCGTGGTACCAACCTCACCTTCAAACCAGATTTCCGAGAGACCCAAAACCATGTGCAATGCTGCTACATGGACAATCGACTTGGCGTTTGGAATGCACTGAAAGTGGCCGAAACATTGGAAGAAGGAATCATCGTGTTCAGTACGCGCGAAGAGCACGGTGGCGGAGCTGTTTCCTATCTCGGTAAATACATTCAAGAGAAATATGGAGTCCGACAAGCGCTCATTTCAGATATAACTTGGGTAACGGAAGGCGTGCAACCAGGCAAAGGTGTTGCCATCTCCATGCGCGACCGTGGGCTTCCGAGAAGAAGCTACCTCGAACGCATCATCAACATCGCCAAGGAAACAAACATTCCTTTTCAGTTAGAAGTGGAAGGTGCAGGCGGAAGCGATGGTTTGGAGTTGCAGTCATCACCTTATCCTTGGGAATGGGTTTTCGTTGGCGCTCCAGAAGATAACGTTCATTCGCCCGATGAGATTGTTCACAAGGACGACATCACAGCCATGACCAACATGTATAAGGTATTGATGGAGAAACTTTAAGGCTTCAGGTAGCGATTTGCAGCATCCACAATTACCTGCGGGGCACGCTGCGGCTTCATCGTTTTGCTATCCACAAAAACCAATTGGGTCAAAGCCGTATTCAATAATTCGCCTTTTGAATTCCACGTTTCATACTCAAACGTAATACGAGATCGCGGAACTTCTTTCACCCGCGTCACGATGGTCAGTTCTTCATCATAGAACGCTGGTTTCTTGTACTCAATCTCATATCGAATCACCGGCATCATGATTCCAGACTCTTCCAATTCGAGGTAATTGATGCCTAAAACGCGCATCGCTTCTACCCTTCCAACTTCAAAATACGTGGCATAGTTGCCATAATAGACATAGCCCATTCTATCAACCTCAGAATAACGCGTCCTGATCTTTGTGCTGTGTTCAAACATGCGATTAAGGTATCATTAATTGTTTTTTGACGACCATTGCTTCCACTAAGCTTCTTTAATTTGCGCCATGCGTTTTCTCTGGTGCATTTTACTGCTGAGTGCCTGTTCGGGATCAATGACCGAATATCGTGCAATTCCATTGTCGGATTCCATTCCTGATGATGCCATCGCTGAATCGATGATCTTCCCATATCGCGACAGCTTGGAACTGTCTATGAACACGGTTCTTGTTGTGAATGATAAGACGCTGACGCGAGGAATTCCAGAAAGCACCTTAGGAAACCTGATAGCCGACCTTCTGCTCGAACGAGCGCTTATCGAAATGCCCGATTCAGTGCGGCCACTTATCTGTCTCATCAACATTGGCGGATTGCGTGTCGATCTTCCCGAAGGAGAAATTACTGTTGGAAAAGTGTTTGAGCTGATGCCATTTGAAAACGAGATCGATGTGATCAAGCTTTCTCCCGAAAAGGTGGAAGAAATGATGAAATACCTGAATGATGTCGGTGGCCAACCTATTTCTGGCGTGAAGTTGTCGGGCAAATTGAATGCGAGCGGAAAGGCTTTGAACGGCTCGTTCGAAAACGGAGAAGCTATTCTGGACGAAGATTTCGTCTATGTGGTCACCAGCGATTATTTGGCCGAAGGCGGAGACAAAATGGACTTTTTCCGTAATCCTTTGGAAAGAATAAGAACAGGCATCAAAATAAGAGATGCGATCATTGATGACTTCCGAATTTTAGGTCTGGCAGAAAAGCCCTTGCATTCAGAATTGGATGGTAGAATTTCTGTGGTGAGGTTTTAAGTATGAAAAGAAGGAGCTTCATAAAACGATCGGCTTTGGCCAGTGCATCAGTGGCCATGATCGGTGGCTTGAATTCGTGTGGAATAAAAGACTTGGGAAAAGTGAAGTTGACCATTCTTCATACCAATGATGTTCATAGTAGAATTGACCCTTTTCCAATTTCTGACAGCAAATACCCAGGTTTAGGAGGATTTGCCCGAAGGGCGGAAATGATCAAGCAGATTCGGGCAGAAGAAAAAAACGTGCTTCTATTTGATAGTGGCGACATCTTTCAAGGAACGCCTTACTTCAATTATTACGGTGGCGAACTCGAATTCAAACTCATGAGCGAAATGGGTTATGATGCTGCCACCTACGGAAACCACGATTTCGATAACGGAATTGATGGCCTTATGAGGCAATTACCTCATGCCAAATTTCCTTTCATCAATTCCAATTACGAATTGACTGATACTCCGCTTTCGGAAACCACGCTGAAAAACAAGGTCTTTGAAAAAGATGGAGTCAGAATCGGGGTTTTCGGATTAGGCATTCAACTGGAAGGATTGGTCAATCCTAAACTTTACGGAAACATCCGCTACACCGACCCTATTGAAGAAGCGAACAGACAAGCTGCATTTCTCAGAAACGAAGAGAACTGCGACCTCGTGATCTGCCTTTCTCACCTTGGATATGACTACAATGCCGAGAAGTACAACTTTGACACAGATAGAGTTTGCGATAAACACGTAGCTGAAAACAGTCAAAATGTTGATATCATCCTTGGCGGACACACGCATACTTTTCTAGATGAGCCTGATTATGTCATCAATAAAAACGGGCAAAAAGTGATGGTTTGTCAGGTAGGTTGGGCTGGAATTAAACTTGGAAGGATTGACCTACAGCTAGATAGGGTTTCCGGCCTTTTTGGTAGCGCGTATATTGCACCAAAAGTTTCGTAAAGTCAATACCATTTTCATTTTTTTTTCACCTTTCTTTTATCAACTTTTGCCGTGCATTTAAGGGGTTCGGAAGCACGAATTTCAGTACGTTTCTGAAGGGGAAATTCTTAAAGCACTAATGTTAAGCTAGTTGACGTAAAGCGCATGAAGAAAGACTGCAAGGTTGTATGGGATAATTGTCTAGAGGTAATACGAGATAACGTGCCTTATCAGAGTTACCGCACATGGTTTGAACCCATAGTACCTGTTAAGTTGGATGAGAATGTTTTAACCATTCAAGTGCCAAGCCAATTCTTTTACGAGTGGCTTGAAGAACATTACATCTCTTTATTGAAGAAGACAGTAAAGAAAGAGCTTGGTGCAGAAGGAAGATTGGAGTACCAGATCATTATGGAGAATGCTTACAACAACTCTAAGCCTTACTCTGTTCGTGTACCGACAAATTCTGCTACGACCAAGAATCACCCGGTTACCATGCCCATGGACCTTGGACGCTCGGATGCAATCCGCAATCCGTTCATCATTCCAGGACTGAAAAAGGTAAAAGTTGAGTCTCAACTGAACGCCAATTACAACTTCGATAATTTCATTGAAGGCGATTGCAACCGTTTGGCACGCTCTGCAGGTTATGCAGTGGCAAACAAACCTGGTGGAACAGCTTTCAACCCACTCTTATTATATGGTGGTGTTGGATTGGGAAAAACACACTTAGCTCACGCCATTGGTATTGAGATAAAAGAAAAACATCCGAACAAGACTGTTCTCTATGTTTCTTCGGAGAAATTCACGCATCAGTTCATTGATGCAGTAAAAAACAACAGCCACAACGATTTTGTGCATTTCTATCAGATGATCGATGTATTGATCATGGATGACGTGCAGTTTTTGGCTGGAAAAGACAAGACACAAGACGTATTCTTCCACATATTCAATCACTTGCATCAGAACGGAAAGCAGTTGGTATTGACCAGCGATAAAGCTCCTGTTGAAATGCAAGGAATGGAGCAACGCTTGCTTTCCCGTTTCAAATGGGGATTGGCAGCCGACCTTTCTGCACCAGAATTGGAAACACGTATTGCCATCCTTCGCAAGAAAGTTTACCAAGATGGAATTGAACTTCCAGAAGAAGTATTGGAATACCTTGCTTATAGCATCACTACCAATATCCGCGAACTGGAAGGAGCGTTGATATCATTGCTAGCTCAAGCTTCGCTGAACAAAAAATCCATCAACTTGGATCTTGCCAAGCAGATGATTGACAAGTTTGTGAAGAACACAGCTCGCGAGATCAGCATCGATTATATTCAGAAAGTGGTTTCTGATTACTTCGATATGCCGATTGAATTGATGAAATCGAAAACGCGCAAGCGTGAGGTTGTTCAAGCACGTCAGATTGCCATGTTCTATGCCAAGAACATGACCAAAGCATCATTGGCTACCATTGGCGCACAGTGCGGTGGAAAAGACCACGCAACAGTGCTTCATGCGTACCGAACGGTGAACAACCTGATTGAGACGGATAAGCAATTCAGAGGCTACATCACAGACCTCGACAAGAAGATAAAACTTTCGTAAGCCATGGCCGCGCCACGCGTGTTAATGGTCTGTCTCGGAAATATTTGCCGAAGCCCTATGGCCGAAGGCATCCTCAAAAGCAAGGCCCGACTCTCGGGCCTTGTCATTTTTGTGGATAGCGCGGGCACATCCAACTGGCATCAGGACGAACGACCTGACGAACGTGCGATTGCAGAAATGGAACTCAATGGAATCGATATCACGGGTCAGCGTGCACGACCTTTCAAAGTGGCCGATTTTGACCGATTCGACCACATTCTGGTTATGGACACCTCCAATCAGGCTAACGTACTGAGTTTGGCCAGAAATGAAAGCGATGCTGCCAAAGTTCATTTGATGCTCGATTTCGGAAATGAAGTAAAAGGAATGTCCGTTCCTGACCCTTATTACGATGATGGATTCGGACGTGTTTACGAATTGCTAGATTACGCTTGTGACGCATTCATCAAAACATTGAGATGAGTACTGGAACGCTGTATCTTCTCCCCGTTTCGCTAGGTGAGACCAACAACGACAAGCTTTTCCCAAATCTGAATCTTCGGCTTTTTGAGGAGCTGAATTTCTTGGTTGTGGAGAACGAAAAAACAGCTAGACGCTTCATTCGTTCCACCGGAAACAAGCGTGATTTTAATGAGTTGGAGCTGATTTTATTGGACAAACGCACCAAGCTGCACGAAATTTCGCGCCCAATTGAACTGCTTTTACAAGGACAAGATGTCGGCATCATGTCTGAAGCTGGTTGTCCGGGCGTTGCCGACCCAGGACAGATACTGATAGCTGAGGCACACAATTTCAACATTAAAGTTGTGCCACTCATCGGACCATCCTCCATCCTACTCGGCCTAATGGCCAGCGGATTAAATGGTCAAGGATTCACCTTTAATGGATACATCCCTATTGACAAGAAAGAGCGTATTCACAAATTGCGTGACTTAGATGCTGCCGTTGCTCGCATAGGTTTTACGCAAATATTCATGGAAACACCTTATAGGAATCAACATCTATTTGATGATGTCCTAAAAACCTGCAATTCCAAACACAAATTATGCGTGGCTGTGGATATCACCTTGGAATCTGAGCAGATAAAAACCTTGGCCGTTGACGAATGGAAAACCGAGAACATCGACCTCCACAAACGACCTTGCATGTTTCTGTTGGGTAATTGAGAAACTTTCATCGATTCATAGATTCTCGAAGCTCCGAATGTGGCATGCAGAATTGAGTATTTTCGTACAATAACAATTTGATTCTCCTGAAACAAATGATGACACCCAACCTCCCATTAAGATCAATGATTTTAGGTGCATTTGCAGTCATTGGCTTTGCATCGCACACATATGGCCAAAACAACGTTGGCATAGGAACAACCACTCCACATCCTGATGCTATGCTCGAGATCACATCAGGCGGTGGTGAAAAAGGTCTGATCATTCCAAGAATGAATACGCTACAGCGTTTAACATTAGCTCCGAGCACTCAATCTGATGGACTACTCGTATACGATACAGATATCCATCAATTCTGCTATTGGGATGAAAACGCGGCTCAATGGGTGTGTGTTGGAGGAAGCGGTGGTAACACAGGCCCGACCGGACCCGCTGGTGCTACTGGTTCAACGGGATCCTCGGGAGCAAATGGAGCAAATGGAGCAACTGGTCCTGCTGGGGCAACGGGTGCTACTGGTCCAGCTGGTATCAGTGGTGCTACCGGCCCTTCGGGAGCAAATGGAGCAACAGGACCTGTTGGACCAACAGGCGCAGGAGTTCCAGGTGCAACTGGTCCTACTGGACCCGCAGGAGCTGACGGAGCAACTGGTCCTGCTGGACCAACAGGTGCAGGATTGCCAGGCCCTACTGGGCCTGCGGGAGTAACCGGAGTAACTGGAGCAACCGGTCCTGCCGGACCAACAGGTGCAGGATTGCCAGGCCCTACTGGTCCTGCAGGAATAAATGGAGTAACTGGAGCAACCGGTCCTGCCGGACCAACAGGTGCAGGAGTACCAGGCCCTACTGGGCCTACTGGAGCTAATGGAGCAACTGGGCCAGCAGGGACAAATGGAGCAACAGGTCCCGCAGGAGCTATTGGTGCGATAGGACCAACCGGACCGCAAGGACCAGCTGGAAGCGGCACTGGAATAGACTGGACCTCAACCATTTGGATCAATAATAGCAACTATACTGTCCCGGCAGGTGTTGAAGTTGTTCATTTCCACAGCTTGACTGCAAACAGAAGTTTGACATTGGGAACATGCGATGCCACTACGAATGCTCTAAGACAAATTGTAGCTGTAAATCATGGTGGTCGTACCGCCTCAACGTCATCCACACCTGGAACCTTTACCATAAGCCTTACTACTGGCAACACTGCTCGCTTTCCAGGGATCAATTCGTGGGGACCGAGTTCTTCGGGCGATTATAATGTGAAAACATTTGTTTGCATGCCTGTAAACAGTATTTGGTATTGGACATGGCGTTGAACAGTTCGCTTAACTGAAACACCTACATCTTAGCCGGGAATGAACGTTCAAAATCAAATCTGATTTTGATCGATGGACTCACACCCATCCGTTGATTGAAATCTGTAGTGATGCAAATGTTCTATATCGCTCAGTGAGCCATCTTCGGCCTCAACCTTCTGACATATAGATCTACCAAGATCCAACCGGTAAAAATCACTGAAATGCCAATAGAAAATGGCAAGGTGATATTGTACCACTCCGAGAAATACTCGTGGTAACACAAGTTGTACAGTGGTACGAACATGAGAAAGCGCGCTATTTCAACGATGTAGAACCATGGTTTGTTTTCCATGATGGCGCCCACTGAAAGTGTGCTTAAGCAAATAAGAAAGAAGAATGCCACCTGATAGAAGGTGGTCAGATTATCCAATTGTCCCATATAGGCTGTAAGGAAATAGGCAAGGACGAAGAATTGCAGAATCACATATATCTTGAGATGCAATGGCGTTTCTGTTGAGTACTTCTTCACAACTGATGAAGCTTTTTTGCTATGGTCAGAAACCTGACCGAGTAGTTTTCCCAAGTATTCTGGTCCGCGGAAAATGAGCATAAGTTTTTCTTTCAACGTTTTCAAGCGTTTGCTGCCTTCCCACATTTCAACATAAAAATGAACGTTTGACCAGACACTATTCCAGCTGTTCAATGGCGTAGTGATGCCGTAAACCGGTTGTTCATCTTCGTCAATATACGTTCCATGAATTCGGTCCCAAATGATGAAGGTGGCTGCATAATTATGATCAAGGTATTGCTCGTTTGTGGCGTGATGCACGCGATGGTGCGTTGGTGAATTGAAAATGAACTCGAACCATTTAGGCATGTGATCAATCGCCTTGGTATGGATCCAATACTGATAAAGTGTTACCAGTCCAGCCGCCACACCGAAACTCAATAAATCAAATCCAAGCAAAGGAATTGGAAGGAAAATCGGGAATGCGAGAATGTTGTGAAACCAGCTTTGACGCAATGCAACAGTTAGATTGTATTCCTCACTTTGGTGATGAACGATATGCGCGCCCCAGAAAATATTCCATTCATGGCCCCAGCGGTGTGCCCAATAATAGAGATAATCAAATAAGACAATGCAGATGATGGTATTGTACCACGTAAAATCGAGCGTAAACAATCGTAAACGATCGTGTACCCATACAAACAGCATTAGCAGCATCGACTTGGTAAGCGCGCCAACTGCCTGACTGCCTATGCCCAAGTTGAGATTGGTTATACTATCTTCAAAGTTGAAATCCTTCCCTCCTTTCTTTAGGTAATTATGAAGCAGCTCAGCTGCAATAGAAATGAGAAAAAACGGGATGGCCCACAGAATGAAATTCGGATTCATGGCATTAAAAAAGGGGTTCGTGATGAACCCCTAATTTACTTCCTTAATGACGTGAAGTCAAGTGTTTGTGATTATTTCACACTTATAAGTTCCACATCGAAAATCAGATCAGTTCTTGGACCAATTGCCTGACCCGCGCCATGTTCTCCGTAAGCCAGTTGCCAAGGAATTAGCAATCGGGCCTTTTCTCCAACTTTTAACAGCGAAATACCTTCGTCCCAACCTTTTATTACACGACCCACACCGATAGGAAATGAAATCGGTTCGCCTCTAGAAATAGAGCTATCGAAAATGGTTCCGTCTTTCAGATAACCTGTGTAGTGCACAGCGACTGTACTACCAGCAGCAACTGCAGCTCCATCAGTCTTGTTCATTCTGATATATTTTAGTCCAGTTCCTGTCGAAATGGTATCCAAGCCTTCCACTTTGTACGGAACTGGTTTCATCACTTTTTTCACATCTTTCAATTCCACATCAAAGATCAAGGTGGAATTTGCAGGAATGGTTGGTCGGCTCATTGAACCATAACCCAATTCTGCCGGAATGATAAGTGTGGCCGAATCGCCAACGGACAAATAGGCAATTCCTTCATCCCAACCTTTAATCACTCTACCTCCACCAAGAGGAAAAGTAAATGGTTGACCTCGATCGTATGAATTATCAAATGGAGAACCATCTAACAAACGACCTGCGTAGTGAACAGAAACATTATCACCAACTTCAGGCTTCATTCCATCAGCCTTTTTCCAGATAACGTACTTTAATCCGGACGCTGTAGTAATTGTATCATTTGTAACTGCGGCATTTTCTTCTGCAGAGACCGCATCTCCTCCAGCAGCTTTATCGTTGCACTTGGTGGCAACCATCAACATCCACCCGAAGGTGGCTAGTAAAATCACTTTTTTCATAAAAAATTCAATTTCGGTTTATTGGATTTAAAACATTCATCACTTGCAGATCGTACACGACCACGGCCTTTTTCGGAATACATTCATCGTCTCCAACAAGGCCAAATGCAAGATGCGAAGGTAGAATTATTTTAACCTTGTCGCCTTCTCTCAAAAGCAGAATGACCTCTTCTAAACCACTCTCAACCCCGCCTCTTCCTACTAGGAATTCCTTCGGCCCAAATTCTTTGGATGTGTAACACGTGGTTCCCGTAAGCAGCCCCGCTTCGTAGCCGCATTGTACTACCAGACCTTCTTCAACCTGCCGTCCATTTCCGTGCTCGTAGATCATGTATCGAAGTCCAGAACCGGTTTCGTCCATTTTCCATTTATGGCGCCTGATGTAATTCTCGATATCCGTTTCTTCCAGTTCTACAAGCTCCTTATTGGCCTTTATAAGCGGATTCTTCAACTGAGCCGCATCAATCGGCTTAGGCTGTTCCGATCGCGTATTGCAAGCAATCAGTAAGAGAACCATTCCCAAAAAGAAACCCAGTTGTTTCACCTGCAATTAGTTCAGTTTATCGGCATATTGTGGCAGTAGTCCAACGAACTTTTCAATCGTTTCTTGTAAGGAAAGATCAGAGCGCCCTCCAGCCGCATTTCGATGTCCACCACCTGAGAAATGAGATCGGGAGAACAAGTTCACATCAAAATCGCCAATGGAACGGAAGGATATCTTCACATATCCTTCTGCTTCAATAAAAATTGCCGAAAAGTTCACTCCTTCAATAGAAAGCGGATAATTGACCGTTCCTTCCGTGTCGCCTTGCTGATAATGGAATCGCTTTTTTTCCTCCACTGTAAGCGCGATAAAAGCCGTTCCGTACTTGGAAACGACTGTTAGTTTATCATCCAAGCAATAGCCCAACAAGCGCAATCGATGTTCAGAACTGGTGTTGTTTATCAGATTGTATACTTGATCATTCCTAACTCCAAGATCCATCAGGTCGGCCACAATCCGGTGTGTTTCTGCCGTGGTTGACGGGAAACGGAAACTTCCGCTATCGGTCATTATTCCGGCATAAAGACATTCGCCAGATTCCTTGTTTGGAATCTTGTCTCCCATAAGGGCTGCAAAGCGATGAACTAGCTGCGCTGTAGAGCACGCTGAGGTGTCGGACAGCATAAAATCCACAAAATCGGAAGGTTGAGGATGATGATCGATCATCACTTTCACATTCTCTGACCGTTGAATCACTTCTTCCAATCCAAATGCCCTATCGGGAGAATTGAAATCCAAACAAAACAAGATCTCGGCACCGTTTACCAACGCCTCAGCGTTTTGCTGATGCCCCTCGTGAATGACGATTTCATTATTTCCTGGCATCCATTTCAGAAACGATGGATAATCATTTGGCATGACCACATGAACTTCGTGACCTTTCTGAACCAGATAATGGTACAATCCTAAAGATGAACCGATGGCATCTCCATCTGGACTTTTATGCGATACGATGGTAATTTTTTTGGGGATTGAAAGCAGTGCCTTCAATTCGATAAGATCCGTCTTGCTCAATCTTTCTTCGTTTAAATGGATTGCGAAGATAGTAAGCCAAAAGGGTAACTGCACTCCGAAATAGTCCATCGGATAAATGGACAACAATGCCAGATTTTACTATTTAAAAGTATAATTCAAAATTATTCATCCTGATTATCAACGATTTACATTTTTATACGGTACTTGGTTTTGCATAGTACCAAAATTATCACATACATTTGTCCCAGTACTTTGTAATGCAAGGTATCATGCAAACAAAAAACAAGTATCATGAAAACAGCGATCCTATCCATTTTCCTATCAGCCACAGGTTTAACCTACGCTTCGGAAGCCGAACACACAGACATCAAAAGCCGTGTAGAGCAAAAAATAATGGACGAAACGAACGACCTGATATCGAAGGTTGAAGGAGAAAAAGACATTGTAAGAGTAAGCCTTACGGTTGATGAAGACGGCCGACTAACGGTATTGGAATCAGACTTCAGCAACGAATCGTTGAAGAACGAGGTTGTGAGCAAACTGCACGAGATTGAAGTGAATGAATCGTACAACACAAACGAGGTTTACTACTTCCAATTCTCGTTTGAGAAGATCTGATTGTACTTAACACAAAAAACGAACGATCATGAATATAGAGAGGGTAAAATCGCAGATGCGTAAGGGCGTTCTGGAGTATTGCATTCTCTCCATTATCAGCAAAGACGAGGTATATGCTTCGGACATTCTTCAAACCTTGAAGGACGCCAAGCTGATCGTGGTAGAAGGCACGCTGTATCCGTTGCTAACGCGGCTCAAAAATGACGGTTTCTTAAACTACCGATGGGAAGAAAGCACCAGCGGACCTCCGCGAAAATATTACGGACTGACCGAAATGGGTCGGAAATTCTTAACCGAAATGGATACCACCTGGCAAGAACTGGTAGACGCAGTGAGCCATACAACCTCTAAAACCAAGAAATAATGAATAAGACGATAACCAGTAACATAGCAGGCTACGTTTTCCATATTGACGAAAACGCTTTCGAAAAACTCGATGCGTATTTGAATACGATAAGAAGTTACTTCAACGATTCTCAAGGTCGTGATGAGATCATTACTGACATTGAAGCGAGATTGGCCGAAATGCTGCAAGAACGCATTGGCGATATGAAGCAAGTGGTTTCGCTACAGGATGTGAATCATGTGATCTCCATCATGGGACAGCCCGAGGCATTTTTGGAAGATGATCCTGATACAGCAGAGTGGGCAGAACAAAAGAGTTCTTCACGCGGGTCTGGTCCAAAACGACTTTTCCGTGATACGGACGACCGCGTTGGAGCGGGAATCTGCTCTGGAATATCGCATTACCTAGGACTCCATGATCCAATCTGGTTGCGATTAGCTTTTGTATTGTCATTGTTCCTCTCGTTCGGGACTGCACTCATCGTATACATTATCCTTTACCTCATTATTCCTGAAGCAAGAACCACTGGAGAAAAGCTGCAAATGCGGGGGGAGTCCGTGACCGTCTCCAATATTGAAAAACGAGTGAATGAAGAATTGGAGTCGGTCAAAAACAAGTGGAATGATCTTCATGGCAACTCTGGTGCAGGCAGAAAAATGGGTGACGCTTTTCACCGCGCCATTACACTTGTAGGCAGTTTGGCAATCATGCTTCTGAAATTCTTCGGCAAGATCATCGGATTCATTTTTCTTATGGCCGGCATCCTTGGTTTCTTAGGCCTGATGTCCGTTCCATTCGGAGTTCCAGCCATTATCAGTATTTCAAACAACGGCATTCTGAGCAGTGTGGAAGCGCAAGATATCCTTAACAACCTTGTTGGAGGAACAGGTATGATAATCTGGATCTACATTGCTGGAATCCTGGTTTACGGTATTCCCTTACTCGCTTTAGCTTACATCGGTCTCCGTTTGCTAGTGAACTTTAGAAGTCGGCCAAAAGGAATCGGTTTGAGCATGATTGCTCTTTGGATCATCGGAGTGGTGATGTCGTTTGCACTGACTATGATTATTGTGAGCGATTTTTCGAGCGAAGGAAGTGATACACAAACCGTAGAGTTGAACCTGAATGCAGACACAGAAAAAGTGATTCATCTTGGATTGAACCATGAATTAGGCGATGATGAGCCAAACATCGAGGCAACCATTTTCAACTTAGATCTGCTGGCTGCCGGCAACTCAAACAAACTATACGGCAAACCTGAATTGGACGTCAATCTGGCCAAGACCGGAGGGCCGAAACTGGTCATCAAACGGATGGCGCGTGCTAAGAAAAAGCAAGAAGCGCTAGAGCGATCAAGCAAAATCGATTACGGCTTCCTCGCAACTGACACTTCTATTCTATTCAATGGTTACTTCGAAATTCCTGAAGATGAATTATGGAGGACTCAGGATGTGGAATTGGAATTGTTACTACCCGTTGGTTACACGATCTATTTGTCGGATGAGATGATGCGCATCATTTACGACATCGACAATACTACCAACACCTATGACGGAGATATGGTTGGAAGAAGATGGATAATGACTCCGAAAGGTTTGGCTTGCGTGGATTGCGAAGGATTGGAAACCTCAAAGAATCAATCGAATGTTGATGTGGACATTGACATCGATGATATGAACATTCGCATCAAAATGAAGGACAAACAGCGCGATCTGGAATTAGAGAAAAAACGTCTGGAACGCGAAATGGAAGAACATCAAAAGGAGCTTGATCGGATTCAGAAAGAACTGAAGAATGAAGGAGAAAAAGTGAATGATGAATCGGAAGAAGCATCGGCCCGTCCGCAAGAGATTCTTCTGAAAAGAGTGATCAATGCAAGTTATTGGGTAACTCCTACAATACACCGAACGGTGAGTGTTTCCTATCCGATCTAATCCACTGTATACGAAAATGAAAAAGGCTGCTAATTAGCAGCCTTTTTCATTTTATCAAATTGATTACCAGTATTTTAACATTTAACAGTTATTAGACTTGATTAACATCGATTGGGTCTTTTTAACATACAATTGGCGGAAATTGGTGGCATGTTAATCCATCAAAACAACCACCATGAAAACAACAATTCTCAGCACTTTTATTGTCATTGGAACAACCGTTATGTCGCAAGCCCAAGCGTTAAGTTGGGTAAATTATGACAAGGAAAATTCTCCATTACCATCCAATTCCATCAACTCAATTTTCTCAGACGAAAGCGGAACCTGGGTTGGAACCGAAGCAGGTTTGGCGTTCTTCGATGGTTCTGATTGGATAATTTATGACGAAGAAAGCTCTGAGCTTCCAGACAATCACGTCCGCGATATTGACGCTGACATTTGGGGAAATACGTGGGTTGCAACCGACAAAGGAATTGTGAAGATCAACGAAGCCGGTTGGCATTTCTACAACACATCCAATTCGGGTCTTCCATCAAACTTAACACGCTCGGTAAGTACCGATTCTGAAGGCAATCTGTGGGTTGGAACTTGGGGCAGCGGAATTGCCAGATTGATCGGAAATCAATGGACAGTATTCGACATGTCCAATTCAGAACTACCATCAAACGGTGTGTTTTCGGTTGAAGTGGACGACCTAGCTCACGTTTGGGTCGGCACTTTCAATGGTGGAGTCAGCTATTTTGACGGACAAAATTGGACCAATTACAACACAAGCAACAGTCAACTTCCACACGATCACGTTCGCAGCATCGCATTGGAAAGCAACGGAACAACTTGGTTCGGAACGGATGATGGATTGGCGAAGCACGCAAACGGAACTTGGACTATTTACAACTATCAAAACATCGGTTACAGTTTTCACACCGTTTTTGAAGGGTTGAAAGACGCAAGCGGAAAACTCTACTTTGCCACCGATGGCGGACTTCTCCGATTCGATGCGTCCGGATTCAACGTTTTCACCTCTCAGAATTCAAACATTCCATCCAATAATATTCGTTGCATCACCCAAGGTCCACATGGAAATTTATGGTTGGGAACGGGCAACAATGGGATTTCAATTTACTCGCCATTGGGAACGCTAGGCGTCTCAGAAGCTGAAGACAATTCCAATCTTATGACCGTTTATCCAAACCCAACAATCGAAAATATTTCTTTCAATTTGGATGAACCCATAAGTGGAAACATTGCAATTGACGTACGAAACACCCTTGGACAAATAGTTGTAACTCAAAATGTAACACATTCAACAGGACAGCAACACGCCATCGATTTAAACAAACTGACAACTGGGATCTATCATTTAACCGTTCAATCTTCGAATGCGTTGAATACCAAAACGTTCTACAAATTATAGTCCCATAGTACGTGAGAGAAGGCCGTTGCGAACCATTCGCAGCGGCCTTTTCCGTATATTCGCGAACTGGAAAAAGGTGCTAGCGTATGACGGAAGAAGAGGTTAAAACAGGTTCAAAAAAGGTACTGAACAAGGAAGAATTCAAGCAAGAAGTATTGAATGATTTCCGACTTGCCACCGAAAGCAGACAGGCCAGTTTGCTTGGTCGTAAAGAAGTGCTGACTGGAAAAGCCAAATTCGGGATTTTCGGAGATGGTAAAGAAGTAGCCCAAATTGCTATGGCAAAGGTTTTTCTAAATGGCGATTTCCGTTCGGGTTATTACCGCGACCAGACCTTTATGATGGCTGCTGGACTTCTCACCATTCAAGAATTCTTCGCGCAGCTTTACGCACATCCAAGCTTGGAGGCCGATCCTTCATCTGCTGGTAGAAGCATGAACGGGCATTTTTCTACGCGGTCTATCAACCAAGATGGCTCTTGGAGGAACTTAATGGAGCAGAAAAACAGTGCTTCCGACCTCTCGCCTACTGCAGGTCAGGTTCCGCGATTGTTGGGCTTGGCACACGCATCTAAACTCTATCGTCAAAACAAGAATCTCCATTCGCAAACGCAATTCACCGATAAGGGAAACGAAGTTGCTTTCGGAACAATTGGCGATGCCAGCACATCGGAAGGCCATTTTTGGGAAACAATGAATGCCGCTGCGGTCACGCAAGTTCCATTGGCCATTTCTATTTGGGATGATGGTTACGGAATTTCCGTTCCGAAGGAATTTCAAACGGTAAAAGCCAGCATTTCTCAAGCTTTGAGCGGATTTGAAAAAGGAAATGACAAGACCGGTCTTCGCATTTTTAAAACCAAAGGTTGGGATTATGCGCATTTGGTGAAGACCTACGAAGAAGCGATAGCATTCTGCAGAGCAGAGCACGTTCCAGTGTTGATCCACGTAGAGGAAGTAACGCAACCACAGGGTCATTCCACTTCAGGTTCGCACGAGCGCTACAAGAGCAAAGAACGTTTGGCTTGGGAA
Source organism: Flavobacteriales bacterium (assembly GCA_021739695.1). Classification (NCBI taxonomy): domain Bacteria; kingdom Pseudomonadati; phylum Bacteroidota; class Flavobacteriia; order Flavobacteriales; species Flavobacteriales bacterium. The sequence continues at coordinate 52,579 of JAIPBM010000006.1, forward strand.
GAAGAATTTGATTGCATCAAGAAACTACGCGAATTCATTATTGAGAAAGGAATTGCGACTGCCGAAGAATGTGATTCGATTGAAGCAGAAGCCAAGAAAAACGTTCAAGCGCAGAAAAACGCTGCTTGGAGCGCCTTCATTTCTGAGATTCAGGCGGAAAGAGATACGCTAATTCCAATGCTGCAAACAGCTGGTTTGGAAGATCTTGCGAAAGGTTTGAATACGGGTTTTGCTCCGAGTAGAAAAGAAGTGATCGGCACTGCGCGAAAAGCTCTTTTGAAGTTGAGAGGAAGAGAGGATGCGAACACAGCAAAATTGGCAGAATGGCTAAAAAACCAACAGACGATAAACGCTGAACGTTACAACTCGTTTTTGGAAAGTCAAACCCCGAACAGCGCACCGAAAATTGCAGGCGTTGCGCCAAAATATGACAGCGATGCCAAGCTAATTGACGGCCGCGAAGTGCTACTTAACAACTTCGATAAGATCTTTTCTGATCGAGACGATGTGGTTGCTTTTGGTGAGGATCTTGGAGGAATTGGTGGTGTAAATCAAGGATTTGAAGGCTTGCAGAAAAAGCATGGCGATCATCGCATTTTTGATGTGGGAATTCGCGAGGCGAGCATCATGGGACAAGGTATCGGAATGGCACTTCGTGGCCTTCGCCCAATTGCAGAAATTCAGTATTTGGACTATTTGCTATACGGACTTCAACCGCTTAGCGATGACCTTGCTTCGCTACAGTATAGAACGAAAGGCGGCCAGAAATGTCCACTGATCATCCGAACACGCGGTCACCGCTTGGAAGGAATCTGGCACGCAGGTTCGCCAATGGGCATGATCATCAACGCATTGCGCGGCATTCATGTTTGCGTTCCTAGAAACATGACACAAGCAGCGGGTTTCTACAACACGCTGCTTGCTTCAGATGATCCAGGATTGATCATTGAGCCTTTGAACGGATACAGAACCAAGGAAAAACTTCCATCGAATTTGGGCGAATTCAAAACGCCATTAGGAATTCCAGAAGTACTGAAAGAAGGAAAAGACCTCACTATTGTCACTTACGGATCTTGTGTGAATCTCGCTTTGAAGGCGTGTGAAGAATTGGCGGAAGCGGGAATTTCTGCCGAACTAATTGATGTGCAGACCTTGCTTCCATTCGATACGAACCACACAATTGTTGAGTCGTTGAAAAAGACCAATCGCCTGTTGGTGATTGATGAAGACGTTCCTGGCGGAGCTTCTGCTTACATCCTGCAAAAGATAGTGGAGGAACAGAAAGGTTATTTCTATTTAGATAGCGAACCAAAAACCTTGACTGCTCAAGCGCATCGAACGGCCTACGGAACGGATGGCGATTACTTCAGCAAACCGAATATTGAAGACATGGTTGAAGCTGCTTACGCGATCATGAGCGAAGCTGATCCGGCCAAGTTTCCGAACATTTTCGGGTAATGGAAAAGCGCATCACCGAATCCGCTTCCAACTACGATAATTTGGAAAAAATGTCGGTCAGCGAATTGCTGACCAATATTAATCGCGAAGACAAAACGGTTCCGATTGCTATTGAAAAAGCACTTCCTGAGATTGAATCGCTGATCAATTGTGTCATCTCCAAAATGGAGAATGGCGGTAGATTATTCTATATCGGAGCTGGAACAAGCGGAAGGCTCGGAATTGTTGACGCATCTGAATGTCCACCGACCTATGGCGTTCCACACGGAATGGTGATAGGCATTATTGCCGGTGGCGATTCTGCCATCAGAAAAGCAGTTGAATTTGCCGAAGACAGCGAAACACAGGGCTGGAAAGACCTTTTGGAACACAGTATTTCTGATAAAGATATTGTGGTTGGAATAAGCGCATCTGGAACAGCACCGTACGTAATTGGCGCGTTGAAATCTTGTCAGGAAAATGGCATCGCTACAGGTTCCATTGCATGTAATCCGAATTCGCCAATGGCTGTGGTTTCCGATTTTCCAATTGCTGTTGTGGTCGGCCCCGAATTCGTTACAGGAAGCACACGGATGAAGGCAGGAACTGCTCAAAAATTGGTTTTGAATATGATAACCACCACAACCATGGTTAAACTCGGAAGAGTGAAAGGCAATAAAATGGTGGATATGCAACTGAGCAACAACAAATTGGTCGACCGTGGCGTTCGGATGATCATGGAAGAAACAGGCGCAGAACGCAGCATCGCGGAGCAATTACTCAACAAGCACGGAAGTGTGCGGAAAGCAGTTGAAAATTATCTTTCTCGCTAAGGTTAATCACTCTCCAATTTCCTAGAACTTTGAACCTGAAACTCTGAACTGAACCGTGCACTCCATTGAACCATATTACCGCTGGCGCGATTATTACACCGCAGAAGATGATATGCGCTCTCCATTCTTTGGTCGCGAGCACAGCGAGTTCGAATTCACCGATCATATTTACGATTTTGTGCTTCACCCACAGTGGGACAGCATGGATTCTCCGACCTTATTTCTGAAAGTCCTGTACGCAGATTACGAACAAGGCTTTACTATAATCGAGTTGATTGGGGAATGGAACGATCTACTCTATAACGATATCATGATTTTAAAACGTGATATCATTGAAGCCATGACCTACGAAGGCATCAACAAATTCGTCCTTATTGGAGAAAACGTGCTCAATTTCCATTATTCGGACGATGAATATTATGCCGAATGGTTTGAAGAAGTAGAAGATGGTTGGATCATTGGCATCAACTTTCGAGATCATGTAATAAAGGAAATGCAGCAGGCACAAATAGATTATTACATCAATCTTGGAGGCAAATTTCAAGACATTAACTGGCGCACTTTCAGTCCAACACGACTTTTTGAAGAACTTGACGATCTGGTTTCAAGAAGGTTGCAAGCCTAGTTGCTTGTGGCTCGAAACTGCTACAAGTATCTTCGCACACAATTTTATAGGCTATCATGCGAGAAAACGAAACGGAACAGAACATTGTCTTTGGAATTCACCCCGTCATTGAGGCGATTGAATCTGGGAAGGAGATAGAAAAGGTTTTCCTGAAGAAGGGAACTACCAATCCAGCCATTGCGGACATTAAACGAACGCTGAAAGGCAAACGGATTCCATTTCAGGAAGTACCGCAAGAGAAACTGTTTCGTCTTACACGTAAGAACCATCAAGGGGTAATTGCACTCCTCTCTCCTATCGAATATCAGGATTTTGATGAGGTGGTGAGAAGAGTGATCGAAAGCGGACAAGCTCCGCTCGTACTTGTACTTGATCGCGTTTCGGATGTGGGAAATTTCGGGGCGATCTGTCGATCGGCCGAGTGTGCTGGAGTTCACGCCATACTTATACCAATTAAAGGAAGCGCACAGATCAATTCGTATGCTGTAAAAAGTTCTGCTGGCGCCATTTTCAACATTCCAATTTGCAGAACAGGTCATATTCTCTCTGAAGTGAGAAACCTGCAAGAAGCTGGATTGCGTGTTGTGGCTTGTTCCGAAAAAGGTGAAGATGACATCTACAAAACAGATCTTTCTGGGCCCATGGCCATTATAATGGGTTCGGAAGAAGACGGAATTGGAGAAGGTTTGTTGGAAGTAGCAAAAGAGCACGTGAACATTCCAATGGCCGGAAATACAGGTTCGTTGAACGTATCTGTCGCCACCGGAATTATCCTTTTTGAAAGACTGAGACAAGCTGCGCATGTTGGGTAAGACCGAAAAGGTCATACTTGCGCTTATCCTTTTTATCGGGGCTATTCTCCGTATTTACAATTTCTGGGACTTCTCACTTTCCAATGACGAGTTAAGTGCCTTAGCTCGTTTGAATTTCGATTCATTCTCCGATCTGATCATGAACGGAGTTCGAATTGATGGTCATCCAGCTGCCGCACAGGTGCTGCTCTGGTACGTGACCAAATGGTTTGGAAATGGTGTTTTTGTTGTTCGATTACCGTTCGTTCTGGCAGGAATTCTATCCGTTTATTTCATGTTCCGATTGGCTAAAGAATGGGTCAGCACTTCGGCCGGATTACTTTCAGCCGCTGCCTTTGCTACGCTAGAATTCCCCATTCTCTACAGCCGCATCGCACGACCTTACGCGCTCGGTATGCTCTTCGCATTGATGGCTGCCACCTTTTGGATACGGATTGTAAAGAAAAACCAGAAATCCAGCGATTTCGTTTGGCTTGCAATCAGCTTGGCGCTTTGTGCTTATTCACACTATTTCGCGGCTTTGGTGGCGGCCATTCTTGCGTTTTCAGGAATATTCTTGATTAACGGAAAGAACCTGAAACTGTACCTGCTTACACTTATCGCTGCATTGCTACTCTACGTCCCGTACATCCCGATATTCCTTCATCAATTGGGTTTGGGAGGAGTTGGTCAGTGGCTTGGTCCGCCAGAGAATGATTGGCTGTGGAAGCACCTTTATTACGTTTTCAACGAATCCTTTATCGTTCTTTCAAGCTTGCTGCTTATTGGTTTTCTGGGATTTTTCGTATTCAAACCGAAGATCTCTTTCGTGAATCACGCATTGCCGCTTTTCCTTTTTCTTGCTCCTTTTCTAGTTGGTTTTTTCTATTCCAGAAATGTAAATCCTGTGCTCCAGAATAGCACACTATTGTTCTCATTTCCATTTCTACTTGTGTTCATTTTTTCGGGATGGAATGATGGCAAAGAAAAATTCACGTACGCGACAACGGGCATTCTTCTGTGCGTCACACTCCTAAGCACCTCAGTTGAAAAACGATTCTATCAAACGAATCATTTCGGGGTTTTCAAAGAACTAGCAACCCATATAGTAGAATGGAATCGCCAAGTTGAAAATGGCGCGCTGCTGATAGGCGATTTCAACTTTCCGTTTTACATCGATTATTACACGCAGAAACCAGAGCTGTTCGCACTCTACCGGACAACAGACGAAACTGGAATGGCTGAGTTGAAATCGATGGTTGATACTTCGTCAAAGGAGTTTTTGATCTATGCGTGGTCAACCGTCAATCAAGCTCCTGAAGTGGAGGCAATTATTCAAGAGAAATTTCCGATTGAAGTGAAACGGGAGACGTATTTCAATTCAGAAGTTGTCATGTTCCAAAAGGGAGAAAAGGATCAGCCGAGCTACATTTTCAATTTTGAAAAATCAGATGTTTGGAACTTCAATCCAGATGAAATCTTCAAAGATTCACTAGGAAATAGAACCGTTCTTATCTCATCCGAAAACCCATACGGACCAACATTTGCAACCAACGCATTCTCCTTATTGAATAAAGGAATTGAGGAAGTTCTTATTCGTATTAAGATTAAAGGTTTTGATACAGCCCCATCGTTTCAAATGGTTTATGAACAGGCCAACGATACGGCACGCTACGTTTGGGAGTCGGACGAAATAAAGCGACAATTCAAAACTTTAGGGCCGAAGTGGGGCGTGTTCAGCTATAAGCTGACACCTACAGAAGATGAAAAAGACATGATAAAAATCTACCCTTGGTTACCAGATGGTGGACATATAGAAATGTCAGCGATGGAAATCAGGTATCGTTAAAGACGCATTCCAATCAAGAGCACGTCATCCAATTGTACGAGATCACCTTTCCATTCGTTAAAACGTTGTTCAACGAATTTCAACTGTTTTCTCGGGCTCAATTCATGAATATCGAATAGCAGCGAGCGGAAGTTATCGTACTTGAATTTTTTTCCGATAGGTCCACCGAATTGATCGGGATAACCATCTGAAAAGATGTAAACCATATCGCCTTCAATCAGATCGAACGTGTGATTGGTAAACAAGCGAAGACCATCATCCAAAGCAAGTCCAATAGGAAATTTATCTCCTTTGGTCTCCAATAATTTTCCATCGCGGATGATGTAAAGCGGATTGTATGCTCCAGAATATTGAATCTGTTTGTTCTTATAATCGATGCTGATCAAGGCAATGTCCATTCCGTCTTTGATACCGGCTGTCCCTTGATGATCTTCGTCCTTTTGATGTCTGAGCGTTGAACTAACTCCACGATTCAAACTATCGAGAATGAGCGCAGGAGTTGTCAGCCCTTCTTCCCGAACAGCAGCGTTTAGCGCATTATTACCAATGATTGACATGAAAGCACCTGGAACTCCGTGCCCTGTACAGTCTACAGCAGCAATTAGAATCTTGTCATCATATTCTTGCAACCAGTAAAAGTCACCACTAACGATATCTCGCGGACGGTGGAACACAAATGATTCTGGCAATGCACTATGGAAACGGTCTTCGGATGGAAGAATAGCCTCTTGAATCAGTCGCGCATAATGAATACTGCTGAGCAGATCTTCATTCTTCTCGTTCAAAAGGGTTAAGGCATTACTGATCTTGCTTTTAGATTGATTAAGCTCAATTGAACTTAACTCAATGGCCCGTTGAAGAAGCTCCAAGTTCTGTTCATAATGATCATACGCGTCACTGATAATAGCTAAAAGGCCCTCCATCTCTTTCGGGATGGGGGCACCTCTCAGATACTTTCGAATCTGCCTATTAAGAAGTTTGCTATTATACACGTTTATACCTCGGCAAACGTAGTTATTGTCATGGTTTGATTATGCAATTCACACCTCGATGATTCAACAACTGGCGAAATTTCTCCGTAAGAATAGAATCCTGCAATGGTAACATCATTACCCAACACAGATTGCACTGCCTCAACTTCTTCATCTATCCGTTGTCCGAGAATCAGTTTCCGACCAACACAACTGATAAGCAATGCAAGTTTATCGTTTGATGATGAACCTCCTTTTTGGGTCGTATGCTCAGCCGCCAAATTTGCTCCTTCAATCAACTTGTCGAAATTTGCTTTCATCAATCGAACATAGCAGCCTTCAGGAATATCCCCAGCAAAGGTCATGCTGTTCTTTTCTTCGTCAACCGCAAGAACTGTTCGTACGATTGTATCTGAATCCTCATCGAACTTCAATCCTAAAGGAAAAAGCAGTGCTGAACCCGGAAGCTCTGCGGCCTTATCTCCCAAATACATTTTGTACAGATCCAAAGCAGATTGCCCGTCCAACTCATAAAGAACATTTCCTTCTGAACGGGTAACCAAACGCTCGGCCCCGAAATTATCCCAACCACCTACAGAACCGTAGCCAACTTCCAGGTCAGACCCATAAAATCCAACAGCAACGATCAAACTTTCCTGCGGAGCACCGTTCAATCCTACCAAGGTTTTTTCAAAATTGGCAGCATCGCCAGCTAAACCGCCAGTGCAAGGCACGTTTTGCGCTAAAGCAGAATTGATTCCTTTAACAATCTCGCTTCCGTTCACGTGTAAACCATCAGATAAAAGGAACACGTGACACAACCCTTCTCCACTCAGCTGTTGAGCGAGTTTAACCCCAGCGTCCGCACTATCCTTCGCATCGTTGATGTTCATGGATGTGACCTTGACTTTGGTTTTTTCGAAACTAACTGCAGTAACAACAAGAGACTCATCATACACAAGATCTTCCATTATCTCGCCTGATGTGCTGCCCATAAGAATTTGGGCCGATGGATAAAATTGTCTCAGTTCCTCGTACTTCGAGGCATCTTCCAGAATTTTTCTAGAACCAAATGCGAACACAATATCGGCTGAATTTCCGATGTTTTCCATTTTGATCTCTTGCCATCCACCTTCAGCAGTCCACTGTCTTTGTTCTGTTTTCATTTACTGGTTGCGTTTATTACCATTTCGAACGCCCGAAGAAGAACAAGGTTACGATTGGATGTGTATTCGAGCAACTTTGAATAATTTCTACGCAAATTACGTATTCAGCTCTGTGACAAATACGCAATTCAGCTTTGCATTATGGAAGAACCTTAAATAATTCCTGCAAGCGAAGCTCCCTTCACTCCTAGCCTATCCACTCTTTTTTCAATCGCATCATCTTTTACTAGAAGCGGTGCGTGATGAGGCTTAATTCGCGCATCGAACACAACCGAACTTCTACATCCCCAATGCTTGTTCTCAGTAAATTCTTCCACTCCATGAATATCGTGGGATGGATTGCTACGCGTGAAGGTGACCCAAAGAAAATTATTCAGGTTTCGCGCAACGAATTCACTGTCATCAACAACTGTTATCAGCGGAAATCCTTTCAGTTTCTCAGTTTGGTGCGAAAGGCTTGAGGTGAGTTTTTGCATGTCTGTTCCATCGGCATACTTTGACGCTTGCACGGCTAAAACTCCTGAAAAAACAACTTTAGGCAGACTGAATCCATCTGGCAACTGAAGTTCAAAGAGTTCAGAAGACAATTCTCGTTTCTTGGCTCCGACTGCCGCTACGATTAGTTTAGAACCACCATTTAGGTCGGTTCCACTATAATCCAAGGTGTCTATGGTTGTTTTGGTCTGAAAATGAAGATCGCGAGTTGAATCGAATCGCTCAAGAAGATATTGCAAAAATGCTTGTTCATCCTTCGCTTTTGGCGTGGAATCGGTCTGCTTTGCGATAATGAAAAGGAACTTTGCAAGCGACATTTGATTGAACCCAAGTATCGCATTTGCTGTGGTTAACAACTCCTGCGGTCGCTCCACTTCCATGTATGGCGTATATCGTTCGCTACCAACCGCTAGCAAAAGTGGATGAACACCTGCTGCATCTACTGCATTTACTTCATGCAATCCTGGAATGGTCTGTGGTATGATTGAACCAGTTATTTCATGAATCAGCGCTCCGAAACTTGTGTCTTCTTGCGGTGGTCGACCAACAACCGTAAAAGTCCAGATCCCATTCTTTTTGGCCAGCACTTTTTTCACTCGCATTAATGGAAAATCATGCTGCAAACTATAATATCCCAAATGATCTCCAAAAGGTCCTTCGGGCTTGTTCTCCATCGGATAAACCTCGCCAAGAATCACAAAATCGGCATCTGATGAGACCGTAAATCCGTTCTGTTTGAAATATCGAAAATTCCTTCCGCCCAATGCACCTGCAAATGCTACTTCAGGCAATCCTTCAGGCAACGGCATTACTGCCGCAAATGAATGTGACGGTGGTCCTCCTACAAAAACGGCCACTTTCAGCGGTTCTCCAGCCTTGTTGCTTTTGGTCTGATGAACTCCAATACCGCGATGTAACTGATAGTGAAGCCCAATTTCTTTGTCTTGCTCGTAATCGTTTCCGCCAAGCTGAACGCGATACATTCCTACGTTGGAATTCAAGATTCCGGGTTTGTCCCAATCTTCGGAATAAACCTGTGGCAATGTGACAAATGGTCCACCATCGTTGGGCCAACATTTGATCTGTGGTAGGTCTGAAATAGCCACCTCTTCAAACTCCTTTTTCCATTGAAATGGAACAGCATCAACTGCTCCAGAGAGTGCCGAGAAAATCCAAACCGGATTCTTTATGAGCAACGATGGGTCGCCTTTTAGTTGTACCAACCGCTTTACTCTTTCGAGGGAATCTCGAAAAATGAAGCGACTACGTTCAACTGATCCGAATAAATTCGAAACCGCACGAAATTTCGAGCCTTTCACGTTCTCGAACAACAGTGCTGGACCATTATTTTCAAAAACACGAAGATGAATGGCAGCCATCTCCAAATTGGGATCAACTTCCTCTTTGATCCGAACCAAATGACCGTGCTTTTCCAGATCAATTACACACTTCTCTAACGTGCTGTATCCCATGCGTGCTAAAATAACCACTAGCTTGGCGACTTGTTTATTTTCGCTTGATGTCTCAGAAACAATTTTCGATACAACCGATTTACATTTTCGGAATTATTGTGTTCCTAGGCATTGCATTGCACTGGAATATTTGGGAACGCGACATCATGGGAATTCATGCCTGGCGTCAAACTCAGACCATGACGGTGGTGGAAAATTTTGCTTTCGAGAACATGAACATCCTTGATCCCAGAATAAATTCTCGGGGATCTGGCGATGGTATTTCAAGAATGGAATTTCCACTGATGCAATGGATCTTCGCTTGGTTCTATAAGTGGTTCGGGAACAATCTCATTATCGTTCGGATTCTCTCGTTTGTCATTTCGCTGCTCAGCGGCTTAGGTTTTTATCGACTATTGCTTGCTTATCGACAATCTCGATTCATCAGCGCCATCGGTATGTGGTGTTTTGCGTGGTCGCCTGTTCTGTTCTACTACGCTATCAATCCGCTGCCCGATAATCTTGCATTGTGCTTTGCAATCTGGAGTTTGGTTTTTCTCAAGCGGATCCAAACAGAACCATCCTTTTTTTCACAGATATTGTTCTCACTGTTTCTTTCACTTGCTACAGCCGTTAAGCTTCCTTTTATTCTTTTTGGAGCAGGCTACATTCCAATTTTCTTGGGAAGATCAACTTCTAATCGTATCAGGAGAACAGCGTTGGAAACAGGAATCCTTGGGTTGATAATGCTACCTTCTTTGTGTTGGTACGCTTGGGTTATTCCAACTTGGACAAATAAGGCTCTGATAGGTGGTGTTAGCGCAGAATCATCATTCGATTACGCTTCAGCATTAAGCCATATTTGGGGTGTCTTTCACTCGTTGTTGCCCGAGCTTTTCATCAACTATGCTTCAATCCTATTTTTCCTTGTAGGCATTACCGTGCTTTTCCAAACGAAAGGTTTCCTGAAGAAATATTCTTCTGAAATATTCATGTTCGGATCTGTGCTTCTATATTATCTGTACGAGGTAAACATGATCGGACTCGCTCACGATTATTACTTTTTTCCGTTTCTACCAATGATCTTCCTTTTGGTGACTGCTGGTTTCAAACGCGTCACTACTCATCAACAAAAATGGATGCGATATGTCGGTTTTACGGCATTGGCAATTCTTCCGCTGACAGCTTATCTAAGAACCAATCAACGATGGACTTCAATGGGATTCGAAGCCTCACTACTTAAGCATAAGGAAGAACTTCAACTTCTTATTCCCAATGAGGCGCTCGTGGTTGTTGGGAACGACCCATCAACTCACATTTTCCTGTACCACATTAAGAAAAAAGGATGGACGTTTGAACAGAATTGGCTAACGGCAGAAAATCTTAATGATCATATTGATCAAGGCGCAAAATTCCTTTATTCGAACACCGATTTTGTCGAAAACACCGAAAGCCTGAATCAGTTCTTAGGAGAACCATTATTCAATGAAGATGGAATTGCGGTTTATCCGTTGAAATCGACTAGCGCCCTTTAAGAAACTTCATCTGTTTGCCAAGGAATTGCGCCTCATCGCCCAGCAATTCCTCAATTCTGAGCAGTTGATTGTATTTGGCAATCCTGTCTGTTCGCGAAGCTGAACCCGTTTTGATCTGACCAGTTCCTAAGGCAACGGCAAGGTCCGCAATCGTTACATCTTCCGTTTCTCCAGATCGATGACTCATCACCGATGTATACTTATTTGCGGTGGCCAGTTTTACCGCATTGATGGTCTCAGTAAGCGAACCAATCTGATTTACTTTCACAAGAATTGAATTGGCAATTCCTTCATCTATGCCTCGCGCTAAGCGCTCTACATTCGTAACGAATAGGTCATCTCCAACCAATTGAACCTTGCCTCCAATAGTGTCCGTCAATTGTTTCCATCCAGTCCAATCGTTCTCATCCAAACCATCTTCTACCGAAACGATCGGATACTTAGAGGTCCAATCTTTCCACAACGAAACCATGTCTGAACTGCTCAATTTATCGCCAGTAGATTTATGGAGATGATAAACTCCTTCATCCTTCAAATAGAACTCAGAACTGGCCGCATCCATTGCCAGGAAAATATCTTCACCTGGACGATAACCTGCATTTTCAATGGCTTTAAGAATAACCTCAACAGCTTCATCATTCGATTTGAGATTCGGTGCAAAACCGCCTTCATCGCCAACATTTGTTGAATATCCACCTTTCTTCAAAACAGCTTTCAAGTGATGGAATACTTCAACTCCCATTCGCAGGCTTTCTGAAAATGATCCGGCACCAGCAGGCATGATCATGAATTCCTGAAAATCGATGCTATTATCTGCGTGCGAACCTCCATTGATGATATTCATCATCGGTATTGGAAGCAGATTTGAATTCACCCCTCCAACGTAACGGAACAATGGTTGACCAGCTTCTTCAGCAGCAGCTTTAGCCACGGCCATGGAAACACCTAAAATAGCGTTGGCACCAAGATTTCCTTTGTTGGCTGTTCCATCAAGATCAATCATAGCCTTATCAATCAAGTGCTGATCGAAAGCGTGCATTCCAACAATAGCTTCGGCAATGGGTCCGTTCACATTCTCTACCGCTTTCAGTACTCCTTTTCCAAGGTAAACGTCCATGTCTCCATCTCGAAGCTCAACCGCTTCGTGCTCTCCTGTAGATGCTCCAGATGGAACTGCAGCACGTCCGAGCACTCCGTTTTGAGTTACAACGTCAACTTCAACAGTAGGATTTCCGCGAGAATCTAAAATCTGACGGGCTACAACGCTTGATATATAGGTCATGAAAAAAGTATTGAATTGTTGTTTTATCAGGCAAGAACTGACTCCATGTTCTTGATAAATTCATCGAAAAGGTATCGGCTATCATTTGGCCCCGGAGAAGATTCAGGATGATACTGAACGCTGAATACTGGACGGCCTTTCAGCCTCAATCCTGCAACTGTATTATCATTCAAATGAACATGAGTAATCTCAACTGCATCATTTTTCTCGCAATCTTCTCGATTGACAACGAAACCATGATTCTGTGAAGTCACTTCACATTTTCCAGTTATCAGGTTCTTAATCGGGTGATTGATGCCGCGATGGCCATTATGCATTTTAAAGGTTGAAATGCCTTGACTGATTGCCATCACTTGATGACCTAGGCAGATTCCGAAAACGGGAATTCCAGAGTCGATCATTTTTGTGACAGTTGCACTCACATTTGGCATTGCAGCTGGATCACCAGGTCCATTCGAAATCATAAATCCAGATGGATTCCAATCCATAATCTGTTCGAATGGTGTATCCATTGGATAAACTTTCAGGTAGCATCCTCTATCAGAAAGGCATCTCAGAATGTTCTTCTTCACACCAATATCCAATACAGCAACTCGGTGCTCAGCATTTTCATCGCCAAAGAAGAATGGTTCTTGAGTGGAGACTTTAGAAGAAAGCTCCAAGCCTTCCATTGACGGAACCTCTTTCAATTTGCTACTCAAGACTTCAAGGTCCAATTCAGCAGAAGATATGATTGCATTCATGGCGCCTTTATCTCTAATGTGTTGAACGATTGCTCGTGTATCAACATCAGAAATTCCAACAACTTGATTCTTTTCAAAATAGTCTTGGATGTTTCCGTTAGCACTTGGACGACTGTAGTTTGGCGAGAAGTACTTGCAGACCAGACCACTGATCTTCATCGCATCGGATTCTACGTCAGCAGCGCTGACACCGTAGTTTCCAATATGAACACTTGCGGTCACCAGTATCTGTCCGAAATAAGATGGATCGGTAAAAATCTCCTGATAACCGGTCATCCCAGTGTTGAAACAGATTTCTCCAGTGGTTGTACCAATTTTTCCAGCCGCTTTTCCTCGAAAAATAGTTCCATCTTGAAGAAGTAGGATTGCGTCAGGTCTATTCTGGTATTTCATCTATTCTTGGGTTTGGGCAAAAATAAAAAAGGACGAACCTTAATCGGTCCGTCCTTTTATCAACTTTTAAACACGTTTTAAAATCAAGCCTCTTTCGATTCTTCTCCTTCTTCTTTCTCAGGAGCTTCTTCTGCTGCAGGTGCTTCTTCAGCAACTTCAGCTTTCGGCTCTTCAACAACGACTGCAGGTGCAGCAACTGTTTCAGATTTAGCTCCAGAACCAGCTCTTCTGCTTCTTCTTGCTTTTTTAGGCTTAGCTTCTTTTATAAGAAGTTCGTTGAAGTCAACCAACTCAATCAATGCCATATCTGCATTATCCCCAAGACGGTTCTCGAGCTTAATGATTCGAGTATAACCACCTGGACGGTCAGCTACTTTAGGAGAAACTTCTTTAAAAAGCTCTGCAGTTGCTTCTTTATCATTCAAATAGCTAAAAACTACTCTACGTGAATGTGTAGCGTCATCTTTCGATTTGGTGATAAGCGGTTCGATGTATGACCTCAACGCTTTGGCTTTTGCCAAGGTAGTTGTGATTCTCTTGTGCACGATAAGAGAACTCGCCATGTTAGCAAGCAATGCTCTTCTGTGCCCCTTCTTTCTCCCTAAATGGTTAAAACCTTTTCTGTGTCTCATTACTGTAGTTCAACGTTCAAAGTTTGAGGTTCAAAGGTCTAAAAAAGACCTTTAATCCGCTACTTGAAGCTCTATAATTAATCTTCGTCTAGTCTGTATTTGGCAAGGTTCATTCCGAACGTCAAGTTCTTTGCGTGTACCAGATCGTCCAATTCAGTAAGCGATTTCTTACCGAAGTTTCTGAACTTCAATAGATCGTTCTTATTGTAAGAAACAAGATCACCCAAAGTTTCAACGTCAGCTGCTTTCAAGCAATTCAATGCTCTAACAGAAAGATCCATGTCAACCAACTTGGTTTTCAACAATTGACGCATATGCATTGCATTTTCGTCAAATTCTTGCTCTGGTTTCTTCACCTCATCTTCCAACGTGATTTTCTCATCAGAGAAAAGCATGAAGTGATGAATTAGAATCTTAGCTGCTTCTTTCAATGCTTCTTTTGGATGCACTGAACCGTCAGTTGTGATTTCCATCATCAATTTCTCGTAGTCAGTCTTTTGCTCAACACGGAAATTGTCGATTGAATATTTCACATTCTTGATCGGAGTGAAAATAGCATCAATTGCAATAGTTCCAACTGGTGCGCTAGCAGGTTTGTTCTCCTCTGCAGGAACATAACCACGACCCTTATCAATCGTAATGTCCAAGTTCAGTTTTACTGACTTTTCCATATGACAGATAACGTGATCTGGATTCAACACTTGGAAACCAGTAAGGAATTTACCTATGTCTCCAGCAGTGAATTTATCTTGACCAGAAATGCTAACAGAAACTCGTTCGCTTTCTTGAGTGTCTATCTGACGTTTGAACCGTACTTGCTTCAAGTTAAGTATCATCTCGGTCACATCTTCAACAACACCGCTAAGTGTTGAGAATTCATGATCCACTCCATCCAGTCGAACAGAGGTGATTGCGAAACCTTCCAATGAATTGAGAAGGATTCTTCTCAAAGAATTACCGATAGTGATACCGTAACCTGGTTCAAGTGGGCGGAATTCGAATTCTCCAACACGCTCATCTGAATTGAGCATGATCACTTTATCAGGTTTTTGAAAATCAAGTATTGCCATGATTGTTTGTTGCCTTTTAGCAGTTATTACTTAGAATACAATTCAACAATGAGTTGCTCATTGATGTTTTCTGGAATTTCGTCTCTTGTTGGATAATGCATGAACACACCTTCCATACTTGAAGGGTTCCAAGTTAACCAAGCACTGTCGCATGAATTTGAAGACAATGAATCACTTACAACTTCCAGTGCTTTTGATTTTTCCCGAACAGCAATTCTCTGTCCTGGTTTAATTGAACATGAAGGAATGTTGCAAACTGCTCCATCAACAGTAATGTGACGATGAGAAACCAATTGACGAGCTGCAGCGCGAGAGTTGGCAATGCCTAATCTGTAAACCACGTTGTCCAATCTTGCTTCGCAATACTGAAGAAGTACTTCACCGGTAATTCCTGATTTGCTAGATGCTTTCTTGAACAAGTTCTCGAATTGCTTCTCAAGCATTCCGTAAGTGTACTTCGCCTTTTGCTTTTCCATCAACTGCACACCGTAGTCAGAAAGTTTCTTTCTACGTCTGTTGTTACCATGCGCTCCTGGAGGATAGTTTTTCTTCTCCAAGTACTTGTCTGGTCCGTAGATAGCTTCTCCGAACTTACGTGCAATCTTTGATTTTGGTCCTGTATATCTGGCCATGTTCGCTTAAATAATGCGTGTATTAAACTCTTCTTTTCTTAGGTGGACGACATCCATTGTGCGGTTGTGGAGTAACATCAACGATCTCAGTCACTTCAATTCCATTTGCATGGATGTTCCTGATTGCTGATTCACGGCCGCCTCCTGGTCCTTTCACAAACACCTTTACTTTTCTCAAACCTGCATCATATGCAACTTTGGCACAATCGGCCGCAGCTGTCTGAGCAGCGTAAGGTGTATTCTTCTTAGAACCTCTGAAACCTTGCTTACCTGCAGATGACCAAGAAATAACTTCGCCTTTTGTGTTAGTAAGTGAGATAATGATGTTATTGAATGTTGCATTGATATGCGCTTCTCCAACTGCATCAACCTTAACGGTTCTTTTTCTTGTTGTTTTTGATGTCTTTGCCATTTCCTCGAATTATCGAAGTCTATTATTACTTGGTTACCTTCTTCTTGTTGGCAACTGTTTTTCTCTTTCCCTTTCTGGTTCTTGAGTTATTCTTAGTCCTTTGTCCACGAAGTGGAAGACCTGAACGATGACGGATTCCTCGGTAACATCCGATATCCATCAAACGCTTGATGTTCATTTGGGTCAGTGAGCGAAGTTCACCTTCGGTTTTAATAAGACCGATAGCTTCACGGATTGCCGACTGCTCATCGTCATTCCATTCTTCCACCTTTTTATCGCGGCTGATATTGGCGTTATCCAATATTTTACCAGCGGTTACTCTGCCAATACCGTAGATGTAGGTAAGTCCTATCTCACCTCTCTTATTCTTTGGAAGATCTATTCCTGCAATTCTTGCCATGCTATTGTTTCTATACTATTAGTAAGACGGCTATTAACCTTGTCTTTGCTTAAACCGTGGATTTTTCTTGTTGATCACATAGACCCGTCCCTTTCTCTTAACGATCTTGCAATCTTCACTTCTCTTTTTTACTGACGCCCTGACTTTCATCTTGCAATTATTTATATCGGTATGTAATACGTCCTTTTGAAAGATCGTAAGGACTCATTTCTACTTTCACTTTGTCTCCTGGTAGGATCTTAATGTAATGCATTCGCATCTTTCCTGAAATATGTGCCGTGATAACATGACCATTTTCCAATTCAACACGAAACATGGCATTTGATAATGCTTCCACTACTGTTCCGTCCTGACCTATTGATGCTTGTTTCGCCATTTATGATTATGCTGACATACTCATTGATGAACGACCCTTAATTCTACCAGACTTCATCAATCCATCATAATGACGCATTAACAAATGACTTTCAATTTGTTGCAGTGTATCCAATACAACACCTACCATGATCAACAGTGAAGTTCCTCCATAGAACTGAGCGAATTGTGCATTCACTCCGAAAACCATGGCCACTGATGGAAGGATGGCTACAATACCAAGGAAAATAGATCCTGGTAGTGTAATCCTTGACATGATATTGTCGATGTATTCTGCTGTTTTCTTTCCTGGTTTCACACCTGGAATGAATCCACCATTACGTTTCATATCCTCAGCCATTTGGTTTGGATTGATAGTAATTGCAGTATAGAAATACGTGAACACAATGATCAACAAGAAGAACGTGATATTGTAAGTTGGTCCTGTGAAATCAGAAAATGCTGTTACAAACCAAGATGCGCTTTCTCCGGCAAACCCTCCAAGAGTAATTGGAACAAACATGATTGCCTGAGCAAAGATGATCGGCATAACACCAGCTGCATTTACTTTAAGCGGAATGTACTGACGTGTTCCTCCCTGAGGCAATGCTTGACGACCTGAAATAGCAGCTCTTGCAACTTGAACCGGAATTCTTCGTGTTCCTTGAACCAAAAGAATAGAGAATACAATTACCAAGAACAGGAACACCAATTCTACTAGCAAGAACACCGGACCTCCAGAACCTGTAGTGTCCAATTTAGATAGCGCTTCTGCTACGAAAGAGAATGGCAAACGTGCAATGATTCCTACCATGATGAGTAGTGAAATACCGTTTCCAATTCCTTTATCAGTGATCCGTTCTCCCAACCACATTACGAATACAGTACCTGTGATCAGAATAAGCCAAGCTGTAAACCAGAAAAGACTTGGAGATGTTAGGAACGCATCAGATGGCAATTGAGATTGTAGATTCGCTATGTAACCAGGAGCTTGACCTGCAGTGATCAAGATTGTCAGATAACGTGTGTACTGATTTATCTTCTTTCTTCCGCTCTCTCCTTCCTTCTGCAACTTCTGCAATGCAGGAACAGCCATACCGGCCAACTGCAACACAATAGAAGCCGAAATGTAAGGCATAATACCCAAGGCGAAAATGGAAGCGTTAGAGAACGCACCTCCAGAGAACATATTCAACAGTCCAAGGATACCATCCGAAGTTTGTGCCTGAAGCGCACCCAATTTTGCTGGGTCCAATCCTGGCAACACTACGAACGAACCTATTCTGTAGATAAGAATGAAACCTAAGGTGTTGAGTATCCTCGTCCTTAGATCTTCAATCTTCCAGATGTTCTGAAGTGTATTTAAGAAATTCTTCATCTAATCTTATAGCGTAACAACTGTTCCTCCAGCTGCCTCGATTGCACTTACTGCTGTTTTAGAGAATCCGTGAGCTGTAACCTCAATTTTGGCTTTCAGCTCTCCTCTTCCCAATATTTTAACAAGCTCGTTCTTTCCAGAAAGACCATTTTCAACCAACAATTCAGGAGTGATTGTTGTGAATTTCTTCTCATCAACCAATTTCTGAAGAGCATCAAGATTGATTCCGTGATATTCCACTCTGAAAGGATTCTTGAATCCAAACTTAGGAACACGTCTTTGAAGAGGCATTTGTCCACCTTCAAAACCTACTTTCTTCTTGTAGCCGGAACGAGACTTAGCTCCTTTGTGACCACGTGTAGAAGTTCCGCCTTTTCCGCTTCCTTCTCCTCGTCCAATTCGTTTTCTACTTTTTGTAGAACCCGTTGCTGGTGTTAAATTACTTAGACCCATCGTTCTAAATCCTTATCAATTACTTAATTACTTCCACCATGTGGCTGACCTTCGCTACCATTCCCAAAATTGCTGGGTTGGCTTCGTGCTCAACTACTTGATTCAATTTTCTTAGGCCTAGTGCCTGAAGCGTCAACTTTTGTCTTAATGGACGGTTGATAGCGCTTTTTACTTGTTTTACTTTGATAGTAGCCATTTGCTTTATCTCCTTAGACGGTTTATCCGTTGAATACTACGTCTAGTTTAACTCCTCTTTGGTTAGATACCGCAATGGCATCTCTCATTTCGCTTAGGCAAAGGAACGTTGCTTTTACCACGTTGTGTGGATTTGACGAACCTTTTGATTTGCCAAGAACGTTTTTTACACCTGCAGCTTCAAGCACTGCACGCATTGCTCCTCCTGCAATAACACCGGTACCAAGAGATGCAGGCTTCATGAAAACTCGAGCACCGCAATACTTGTTCTCTTGTTCGTGAGGAACAGTTCCGTTGATGATAGGCACACGGATAAGGTTTTTCTTAGCATCATCAATTCCTTTGGCAATTGCCTCTGTAACCTCTTTTGCTTTTCCAAGACCGTGACCAACAACTCCGTTCTCGTCTCCAACAACTACAATAGCTGAGAAGCTGAAAGTTCGTCCACCTTTGGTAACCTTCGTTACACGCTGAATACCAACTACGCGGTCTTTCAGTTCAATATCAGTTGCTTTAACTTTTTTCATCTTTTCTGTCGTGCTGCGATTAGAACTTCAATCCTTCTTCTCTTGCACCTTCGGCCAACGCTTTTACGCGACCATGGTACAAGTATCCGTTTCTATCGAAAACAACATTCTCGATTCCGGCTTCTTTCGCTCTCTCAGCAATAAGTTTACCTACAAGAGTTGCCACTTCTGTCTTATTGATCTTTTCAGCAGCAATTCCTTTATCTGCAGAAGACGCTGCAAGAAGTGTCTTTCCTTCAAGATCATCAACCAACTGAACGTAAATCTCTTTGTTGCTTCTGAACACAGACATTCTTGGTCTTTGAGCTGAACCAGAAACAATGCTTCTGATTCGCTTCTTGATCTTCTCTCTTTTATCTTTCTTAGTAGCCATTCTACTTATTTTTTACTAGCTGATTTACCAGCTTTTCTTCTAACCAATTCTCCAACGAAACGAATACCTTTTCCTTTGTAAGGCTCAGGTTTTCTCAATGAGCGGATCTTTGCTGCTACCTGTCCGATCAACTGTTTGTCATGAGACTTCAATGTGATCGTTGGATTCTTACCACGCTCCATTGCAGTTTCAATTTTGATCTGCTCTGGTAGTAAGAAGATAACGTTGTGAGAAAATCCCAATGAAAGCTCCAATTGTTGACCGTTATTGCTAGCGCGATAACCAACACCTACAAGCTCCATCTTCTTTTCCCAACCTTTGGAAACACCTGCAACCATGTTGAAGATAAGTGAGCGATAAAGACCATGAAAAGCCTTTGTCTGCTTCATTTCATTCAGGCGAGCCAACTCTAATGTTCCGTCTTTCAATTCCATTTTAATAGAACCATCAACTTTCTGAGTCAATGTTCC
Source organism: Flavobacteriales bacterium (assembly GCA_021739695.1). NCBI lineage: Bacteria > Pseudomonadati > Bacteroidota > Flavobacteriia > Flavobacteriales > Flavobacteriales bacterium. The sequence continues at coordinate 73,046 of JAIPBM010000006.1, forward strand.
CAAAGAACCTTTAGCGGTAACCGTGTTGTCTTCACCTATGGTTATCTCAACTCCTTGAGGTACTTCAATCGGTGCTAATCCTATCCTAGACATCGTTCTGTTTCTTTCTGTTCTTAGTAAACGTAGCAGAGAACTTCTCCCCCTACATTAAGCGTTCTTGCTTCCTTATCGGTCATTACTCCTTTTGAAGTTGACACAACTGCAACACCTAGTCCGTTTTTCACACGAGGAATCGTTCCCGCTCCTGCGTATTTTCTCAAACCAGGCTTACTTGCTCTTTCCAATCCTTTGATGGCGTTAACCTTCGTTTGTGGATTGTATTTAAGTGCAATTTTAATGCTGCCTTGCACACCTTCTTCCTCAAACTTGTAGTTAAGGATATATCCTTTTTCGAAAAGGATCTTGGTAATGGCTTTCTTAATGTTAGAGGCTGGGATATCCACAACCTTGTGATTCGCTTGAATCGCGTTTCTAACTCTTGTTAGGTAATCTGCTACTGGATCTGTCATAATCTTTCGAATAAATCGCTTACCAACTTGCCTTTTTAACTCCAGGGATAAGACCAGAATTGGCCATTTCTCTGAACTGGATTCTGCTGATGCCGAAATCCCTCATGTAACCTTTAGGACGACCGGTAATGCTACATCTGTTGTGCATTCTGATGGCGGCACTGTTCTTTGGCATACGAGCCAAAGCTTGGTAATCGCCTTCTTCCTTTAGTCTGGCTCTTTTTTCAGCATATCGCGCTACCATTGCGGCACGCTTACGCTCTCTTGCTTTCATTGATTCTTTGGCCATGTCAGCTTACTTTTTAAATGGCATTCCGAACTCTTTCAATAGAGCGAGTCCTTCTTCGTTAGTTTTGGCAGTTGTCACGAAAGTGATGTCCATACCAAGTATCTTGTTTACTTTCTCAATATCAATCTCTGGGAAAATGATCTGCTCGGTGATTCCAAGGTTATAGTTACCTCTTCCATCAAATCCTTTTGGGCTTACTCCTCGGAAATCTCTAACTCGTGGAAGAGCAACCGCTACCAGTCTTTCCAAGAATTCATACATCTTATCTCCTCTAAGAGTAACACGTGCTCCAATTGGCACACCTTTACGCAATTTGAAGTTAGAGATGTCTTTCCTAGATACGGAAGCAACAGCTTTCTGTCCAGCGATCATTGTCATATCAGCAAGAGCAGACTCAAGAATCTTCTTATCTGATACTGCTTGACCAAGTCCTTGGTTAAGGCAGATCTTTTCCAATTTTGGAACTTCCATTACACTTTTGTACTGGAACTTCTCCCTCAGTGCAGGAACTATCTCTGCCTGGTACTTTGCTTTAAGAGTTGGTGTAGTACTCATCACTTAATTACTTCTCCCGATTTCTTAGAATATCTTACAAGCTTACCATCAACCAGTTTTCTACCAGTTCTAGTAGGTTCACCTGTTTTAGGATCAACCAACATCAGGTTAGATAGTTGGATTGAAGCTTCTTTCTCTACAATACCTCCGTTAGGATGTGCTGCGTTTGGTTTGGTGTGTCGTTTTACGATGTTCACACCTTCAACCAAGGCTCTGTTCTTGGTTGGGTAAACCTCAAGAACTTTACCCTCTTCTCCTTTAGACTCTCCGGAAATCACTTTTACCGTGTCGCCTTTCTTTATATGAAACTTTGCCATTGCTTTGCCTCTTTATATCAAAGCACCTCTGGTGCCAATGATACGATCTTCATGTATTGTTTCTCTCTCAACTCACGGGCAACAGGTCCGAAGATCCGTGTTCCTCTCATCTCGCCAGCTGCATTCAACAGAACCACTGCGTTATCATCAAAACGGATATAAGAACCGTCTTGTCTTCTTGTCTCTTTCTTAGTTCGAACAACAACCGCTTTAGAAACAGATCCTTTTTTCGCATTTCCAGAAGGAACTGCGTCTTTTACTGTTACTACAATTGTGTCTCCGATTCGAGCATATCGTTTTCTTGTTCCTCCAAGAACACGGATGCAAAGAACTTCTTTAGCACCACTGTTATCCGCGACCTTAAGTCTTGATTCTGTTTGTATCATGGCTTATTTGGCTTTTTCAATGATTTCTACCAATCTCCAGTTCTTAGACTTGCTCAATGGACGTGTTTCCATAATTCGAACAGTGTCACCGATTCCGCAGTCATTCTTCTCATCATGAGCATGGAATTTCTTGGTCATCTTTACGAACTTTCCGTACATCGGGTGCTTCACTTTACGCTCAACACTTACGGTAATGGTTTTATCCATTTTGTCGCTAACGACAACCCCGATTCTTTCCTTTCTAAGGTTTCTTGCTGTATTCTCCATCTCAGCTAACTACTTTGCTTCTAGAAGTTCGTTCGGTCATCAACCTTGCGATTAATCTTCGGGCGTGTTTAAGTTCTTGCGGGTTCTCTATAGGAGATACCGCATGATTCATTTTCAATTTAGCAAGTTTCAGTCGCTCTTCGGCCAATCGGTCCAAAAGCTCTTCGCTTGACAATTCTTTTATTACTGCGTTTTCCATTGTCCTCTAAAATCTTAGGCTCCTGTGTAATCTCTTCTCACCATGAATTTGGTGGTAATCGGCAGTTTTTGAGCTGCCAATCGAAGTGCTTCTTTGGCTGTTGCCATGTCTACACCGTCAATTTCGAACATCACGCAACCAGGTTTTACAACCGCTACCCAATATTCTGGAGAACCTTTACCCTTACCCATCCTTACTTCGGCTGGTTTCTTAGTAATCGGTTTGTCTGGAAACACTTTGATCCAAACTTGTCCTTCTCTCTTCATGTATCTCGTTACCGCGATACGTGCTGATTCGATCTGACGAGCGGTGATCCATGCACCTTCTTCCGCTTTTATACCAAATGAACCAAAGGCCAACTGATTGCCACGATTGGCAACACCTTTCATCTTCATTTTATGCATTTTGCGGAACTTCGTCCTTTTTGGCTGTAGCATAGCTTTGCTGTTCTTCCTGTTCTACCTAATTATTGCTTTCTGTCTCGTTTGGCCAAACGTGCTGGTTTCTTGCTTTGAACGGTTGAGTTCGGAGCAAGATCTCTCTTACCATAAACCTCACCTAGCATGATCCATACTTTTATTCCAAGTCGACCATAGGTTGTGTGTGCCTCCACGTGAGCGTAATCAATATCTGCCCTGAATGTGTGAAGTGGAATTCTTCCATCCTTATACATTTCAGAACGTGCCATCTCAGCTCCACCCAATCTTCCGCTCACTTGCACTTTAATTCCTTCAGCTCCCATTCTCATGGTTGAAGCAACTGCCATCTTAACCGCTCTTCTAAAAGAGATACGACCTTCCAATTGGCGTGCAATGCTTTCTCCTACTAACCGAGCATCAAGCTCTGGTCTTTTAATTTCGAAGATGTTGATCTGAACCTCTTTACCAGTGATTTTTTTCAACTCCTCTTTCAATTTGTCAACCTCGCTACCACCTTTTCCGATAATGATTCCTGGTCTAGCAGTGTTTACCGTAACGGTAACTAACTTAAGGGTACGCTCCACAATGATCTTAGAGATACTTGCTTTTGCCAAACGCGCACGCAGGTACTTACGGATTTTGTAATCCTCCTCAATTTTTGCTGGAGTGTCTTTACCACCATACCAGTTGGAATCCCAACCTTTGATGATTCCCAGTCTATTACCTATCGGATTTGTCTTCTGTCCCATGCGTCAATCAGTTCTTGCTATCTAAAACAAGTGTTACGTGGTTTGATCTTTTTCTAATTCTATGTGCTCGGCCCTGTGGAGCTGTCTGCAATCTTTTCAATGCTCGTCCACCGTCTACCGAAATCTCCTTCACAAAAAGTGTTGAAGCATCAACGGTTCCGTTGCTTTTCTGCTCGAAATTTGAAAGAGCAGAAAGCAAAAGCTTTTCAATTCTTCCTGATGCTTCCTTCGGATGGAGTTTCAACGCGTATAGCGCCTTATCAACTTCCATTCCTCTCACCATATCGGCCACCAATCTCATTTTCCTTGGTGATGTAGGCACATTTTTCAATGAAGCGAAGTACTGCGTCTTTCGCGCTTCCTTCATTGCATCTGCCATCAGTTTTTTTCTCTTTCCCATTGCTTTAAGCTTGGAGATACGCTTTTATTACTTCTTACCTTTTCCGTGTCCACGGTATGTTCTCGTTGGCGAGAATTCACCGAACTTGTGACCTACCATGTTCTCAGTTACATAAACAGGGATAAACTTGTTCCCGTTATGCACAGCAATAGTAAGACCTACAAAATCTGGACTGATAACTGATCTTCTTGACCAAGTTTTGATCACAGTCTTCTTTTTGCTTTCTTGGGCTTCAACAGCTCGTTTTTCAAGCTTGAAATCTATAAAAGGCCCTTTTTTAAGTGATCTTGCCATTACCTAATTACTTCTTTCTTTTTTCAACTATGTACTTGCTGGAAGCTTTCACTTTGCTTCTAGTCTTGTATCCTTTTGCAGGAATTCCCTTTCTAGATCTTGGATGCCCTCCAGAGGACTTTCCTTCACCACCACCCATTGGGTGATCAACCGGGTTCATTACAACTGCTCTAGTTCGCGGTCTTCTTCCTAACCATCTTGATCGTCCTGCTTTACCAGACACTTCCAAGCTGAAATCACTATTCGAAACTGTTCCGACAGTTGCTTTGCAGGTTACGAGAATCATTCTGATCTCTCCTGAAGGCATTTTCAATGTTGCATACTTTCCTTCTCTGGCAACCAATTGAGCATAAGAACCTGCGCTTCTGGCAAGAATTGCTCCTTGTCCTGGTCGCAATTCAATACAGTGAACTACTGTACCCATTGGAATTTCACTCAGGAATAAGGTATTACCAACGTTTGGTGCAGTCCCTTTACCAGATAGAAGTGTTTGACCTACTTCAATTCCTTTAGGAGCAATAACGTATCGTTTTTCTCCGTCAGCATAATAGAGAAGTGCAATACGCGCATTTCTATTTGGATCATACTCGACACTTTTAACCGTTCCAGGAATTCCATCCTTGTTACGTTTAAAATCGATGATACGGTACTTTCTCTTGTGACCACCACCAATGTAGCGCATGGTCATTTTACCAGTGTTGTTTCTACCACCTGATTTGCTCTGTCCCTGTACCAAAGACTTTTCAGGTCTATCAGTAGTTACAGTTTCAAACGTACTAGCGACTTTATGTCTTTGTCCCGGAGTAGTCGGGTTCAGTTTTCTTACAGCCATGGTCTATCAGATATTGCTATAAAAATCAATGGATTGTCCTTCGGCCAGCGTAACAATAGCTTTCTTCACTGCAGATGTTCTTCCTACAATAAATTTGCTTTTGGTGTTTCTGCTTCGCTTTTTCCCTGGAATAATCATTGTGTTAACAGACTCAACATTAACGCCATACATCTTCTCCACGGCCTGCTTTACTTCAACCTTATTGGCCTTTCTATTGACAACGAAACCGTACTGACCGAGCTTAGCGCCCATGTCCGTCATTTTCTCAGTTATCAAAGGTTTAACAAGAACTTCCATCGCTTTATTAGCTTAAACTTTTCTCAATTGTCGCAATTGCACTCTCCGAAAGGAGTAGATTATTTGCGTTTAAAATACCGTAAGTGTTTAATTCTGACACAGTTACGACTTTCGCACCCTTCAAATTTCGGGAGGACAAATATATGTTTTTATCCTGCTCATTTAGAACTAGCAAAGTTTTTTTGTCTGATAGCTTCAAATTAGCCAAAAACTGAATGTATTCTTTCGTTTTTGCGGCATCGAATTTGAAGTCCTCAACCACTGTAATGGCATTATCATTGGCCATTAGAGACAAAGCTGATCTACGAGCTGCTTGCTTCAGCTTTTTGTTCAACTTGAAGCTGTGATCGTTTGGACGTGGACCGAATACTCGACCTCCACCTCTCAACAATGGGCTTTTGATGTCCCCAAAACGCGCTCCACCAGATCCTTTCTGCTTTCTGATCTTACGTGTACTTCCACGTACTTCAGATCGCTCTCTAGAGCTGCTGGTACCTTGGCGTTGGTTGGCCAAATATTGCTTTACGTCTAGGTAGATGGCATGCTCATTCGGAGTTATTCCGAAAACGTCTGCGCTCAACTTCACTTTTTTGGAAGTTGCCTTACCTGCTTTGTCTACTACTGCTAATTCCATTATTACTTCTCTACAATAATGTATGAACCTTTAGCTCCTGGAACAGCACCACTCAAAACAAGTAGATTTCTTTCTGCATCCACAGCCAAAACCTGAAGGTTCTGAACTTTAACTCTTTTATCACCGGTCTGTCCACCCATTCTAAGGCCTTTGAAAACCCTAGCAGGATAAGAACATGCACCAACTGAACCCGGGTGACGTGCCCTGTTGTGCTGACCGTGAGTGGCTTGACCAACTCCAGCGAATCCATGACGTTTTACAACACCTTGAAATCCTTTTCCCTTTGATTTGGCGACAACATCCACGTAATCTCCTTCTACGAAGATATCTGCTACTCCGATCTCAGCTCCCAATACGGCAGACTCAAATTGTGTGTAGCCATGTGTTGTTCTGAACTCCACCATCTTACGCTTCGGCTCTGTTTTGGCCTTTTTGAAGTGACCATTGAGCGCTGAAGTAGTTCGTTTGGCTTTGCGTTCGCCAGTTCCTAATTGAATAGCTGTGTAACCATCTGTCTCAGTAGTTTTTACTTGAGTGACAGCACACGGTTCAATTTCGAGAACGGTACATGGAATGTTCTTACCTGTAGCATCGTACAAGCTAGTCATTCCTATTTTCTTTCCTATAAGTCCAGACATGACCTAATTATTTACTGGTTAACTCTAACGTTATACTTTAATCTCCACTTCTACTCCACTTGGCAATTCCAGTTTCATCAACGAATCAACTGTTTTAGCCGTGCTGCTGTAGATATCCAACAGTCTCTTGTAAGAGCTGAATTGGAACTGCTCTCTCGACTTTTTGTTAACGTGCGTAGAGCGAAGCACCGTGTAGATCTTTTTGTGTGTTGGCAAAGGAATCGGTCCACTAACGATGGCTCCGGTTGCTTTTACTGTCTTCACAATTTTCTCAGCGCTCTTGTCAACCAAGTTATGGTCGTACGATTTGAGCTTTATTCTTATTCTCTGTGTCATGATTCTTATTGACTAGTTAGGGTTTGAGGCATCAAACCCCTCTACACTTTTTCTCCTTTTACACGTGCAATTACTTCTTCAGAAACGTTTCTTGGACATGGCTCGAAGTGATCGAATTCCATGGTAGATGTCGCTCTACCTGAAGTAATCGTTCTCAATTGAGTAACATATCCGAACATCTCTGAAAGTGGCACAAGACATTTAACAACCTGAGCTGTTCCTCTGCTGTCCATTCCTTGCATCTGACCACGTCTTCTGTTAAGGTCACCCATAACGTCTCCCATGTTCTCTTCTGGAGTAACAACTTCAACCTTCATGATCGGCTCAAGCAGCACTGGACCTGCTTTTCTAGCAGCTTCTTTGTAAGCGATCTGCGCGCAGATTTCAAACGAAAGGGCATCCGAGTCAACCGCGTGGAATGATCCATCATTCAAGGTCACTTTCATCGTGTCCATTTTGAAGCCAGCCAATACACCATTGTTCATGGCCATTTTGAAACCTTTCTCAATAGATGGGATGAATTCTCTTGGAATGTTACCACCGCTGATCTTGTTTTCAAACTGAAGACCTTCTCCAACGAAATCTGCATCAACAGGTCCCAATTCGAATTGGATATCAGCGAATTTACCACGACCACCAGATTGTTTCTTGTAAACCTCGCGGTGTGCAACCTTACCAGTGATAGCCTCTTTATAAGTTACCTGTGGAGCTCCTTGATTAACCTCAACCTTGAACTCTCGTCTCAATCGGTCGATGATGATCTCAAGGTGAAGCTCGCCCATACCAGAGATAACTGTTTGACCAGAATCTTGATCTGTGTGTACAACAAAGGTTGGATCTTCTTCTGCCAATTTACCAAGAGCAACACCCAACTTATCCATGTCGGCCTGTGTCTTAGGCTCGATGGCCAATCCGATCACTGGCTCTGGGAAATTCATTGATTCCAGAATGATAGGAAACTTCTCATCGCAAAGCGTATCGCCTGTTTTGATGTCTTTGAAACCTACCGCAGCACCTATATCACCTGCTTCGATGAATGGAATTGAGTTCTGCTTGTTTGCGTGCATTTGGAAGATACGTGATATACGCTCTTTCTTCCCTGTACGTGTATTGAATACGTAAGAACCAGCCTCCAATCTTCCAGAATAAGCACGGAAGAAGCAAAGACGACCTACGAATGGATCGGTAGCAATTTTAAACGCAAGTGCTGAAAATGGCTCTGAAACCTCTGGTTTTCTGCTTACAGGCTCATCCGTGTCTGGATTGGTTCCTGTGATGTTCTCCATGTCAAGCGGGCTTGGCATCAATTCCATCACGTAATCCAACATGGTCTGCACACCTTTGTTCTTGAAAGCAGAACCGCACAACATAGGGATTACCTTATTGGCTACACATGCTTTACGAAGAGCCGAAATAACTTCAGCCTCTGTAATAGATGCTGGATCATCGAAGTATTTCTCCATCAAGGTATCATCGAAATCAGCAACTGACTCCAACAATTTCTCTCTCCACTCATCTACTTCAGCCTTCATATCAGCAGGAATTTCTACTTCCTTGAAGGTCATTCCATGATCATCCTCGTTCCATACCATTGCACGGTAGTAAACAAGGTCAACCACCCCTTTGAAGGTCTCTTCTGCTCCGATAGGCAATTGTAATGGAACTGCATTACCACCCAACATTTCGCGCACTTGCTTAACGACTTTCAAGAAGTCAGCGCCTGAACGGTCCATCTTGTTTACAAAACCAAGACGTGTAACGTTGTAATTATCGGCCAATCTCCAGTTAGTCTCTGATTGTGGCTCAACACCATCAACAGCAGAGAAAAGGAATACAAGACCGTCCAATACACGTAGCGAACGATTTACCTCAACGGTAAAGTCAACGTGTCCTGGTGTGTCAATGATATTAATCTTGTAATTGTCGTCTTTGTATTTCCAAAAACATGTAGTAGCAGCTGAAGTAATGGTGATACCACGCTCCTGCTCTTGCTCCATCCAGTCCATAGTAGCGGCACCATCATGCACCTCACCTATCTTGTGATTAACACCTGCATAGAAAAGGATACGCTCAGTAGTTGTTGTCTTACCCGCATCAATGTGGGCAGCAATACCAATGTTCCTTGTATATCTTAAGTCAGCCATCTTCTTTCTACTACCTTATTAGAACTTGAAATGAGAGAAGGCTTTATTTGCCTCTGCCATTCTCAATGTATCTTCTTTCTTCTTGTAAGCTGCGCCTTCTTCTTTTGCAGCAGCAATGATCTCTGCAGCCAATTTTCTGGCCATCGATTTATCATTACGTTTTTTAGCATACATGATCATCCATGTAATACCCAATGCCAATTTTCTTTTTGGACGAACTTCGATAGGAATTTGGAAGGTAGACCCACCTACTCTTCTACTTTTCACCTCAACAGGAGGCATGATATTGTTCAATGCTTTTTTGAACACATCCAACCCGTTCTCCTCTTCGCCTGCTTTTTGATCAACGATAGCAATGGCATCGTAGAAAACAGTAAGCGCTACACTTTTCTTTCCATCAAGCATTAAGCTATTGACGAAACGAGTTACCAAAGTATCCTTGAATTTAGGATCTGGAACTAACTCTCTTTTTTTAGGAATCGACTTTCTCATTGTCTATAGACTCTTAATGCTTATGCTTTTTTCACCTTTGGACGTTTCGTACCATACTTGGAACGACCTTGTTTTCTATCACCAACACCTGCAGTATCCAATGCACCACGAACGATGTGGTAACGAACACCTGGAAGGTCTTTTACTCTACCACCTCTTACCAACACAATAGAGTGCTCTTGTAGGTTGTGTCCTTCTCCACCGATATAAGAGTTAACCTCTTTACCATTGGTTAGACGAACCCTTGCTACTTTTCTCATAGCTGAATTCGGTTTCTTTGGAGTGGTTGTATATACTCTAATACAAACACCTCTTCTTTGCGGACAAGAATCTAATGCAGCCGATTTACTTTTATTAGTAATCGTCTTTCTTCCGTTCCTTACAAGCTGCTGAATCGTAGGCATAGCGCGGCTTTCGTTGATTTTTAGTTCAATACCCTATTATTTAAGGGTCGGCAAAAGTACAAACTTGTTGCTAAAAAACAAGCGGAAATAGATTAAATGCAAATTCTTTTTCTCACATGTGATTTTTAGATCGCCCTGAAATACAAAAACCCGCTGAAAAGCAGGCTTTTAAGTCTTTACATCAGGTATCTCTTGACTCAGATAAAACATTCATAGACTTAGCCCATCGATTATGACCTTGAGCAATTAAATCAAGCGAATGACCATCCATAATGCATGGCTCGTGCTTAAAAAAAGAAAGCCGCTATACAAGCGGCTTCTTTATTCATTATGAATACGATTCTATCTGATAAGCGTCACGTCTCCGTTAAACTTATAGTCGGTTACTTTTTCTCCGTCCACTCCTTTGGCAGTGATGACATAGAAGTAGGTTCCGCTATTGAGTTCAAGTCCGCTGGTAGAACGTCCATCCCAACCTGCAAGCGGTTGTGTCCATTCGTACACCTTCTCTCCCCATCGGTTGAATATCTCTCCTCTGAAATCGTAGATGTTACGGATCTTGAATGGGAAGAAGTCATTCTCAATCGGGTCTATCGGAAACATGTCATTCAGTCCATCGCCATTAGGTGTAATAACGTTTGGAACAATGATCAACGAAGTTGGCTCTACGGAAACACCATCTGTGATGGTCATGGTATCGGTACAACCCGTTACATCGTTGTAAGCCACCAAAGTGAGGCTGAAAGTTCCAGAATCGGCATAGAGGAATTGGAACGAAGCTGTATCGTACGTGGTGATGGTGTTTCCATCGCCAAATATCCATTGGTATGCAGTTCCTCCTTCGGAAAGGTTGGTTACAGTTATTTCAAGTGGCTGCAAACCTGCCTGTGGGCTTAGGCTGAAATCTGCGTTAAGCACAAATGCAGGTGGGTTGATGGTTGCTGTGGCCTGTGCAGTACATCCGTTGCCATCTGTAACTGTTGCAGTAAAGCTGCCTGCTGGAAGCCCCAACGCTGTACTTCCTGTTTGATTGTCTGGATCATTCCAAGAATAACTGTACGGCAAGGTTCCGCCTGACACTTGTGTTTCTGCCATTCCATCTTCAGAATAATCGCAGGTAATGGAAGTGGTAGATGTGACAGTGATAACCAATGCGTCTGGCTCGGTAATGTTGACATTCAACCACTGTGCAGTGCAACCGTTAGCGTCTGTAACTAATGCCGAGTACGTTCCAGGAGGCAGTCCACCTGCCAACGCGGTTGACTGTGCCGTTGGGTCGTCCCACAGATACGTATAGCCTGGAGTTCCTCCTAAGGCACTCACTTCTGCCAAACCATCGGATGCACCATTGCAACTGACGTTCTGTGTCTGAGCAAGGGAAAGTACGATCGGTAATGGTTCTTGTACCAAGATGTTCTGAAAATCGGCCGTGCAGTTATTGGCATCGGTAACGGTTACAGAATAAGATCCGGCAGGAATACCCGTGAGCGGATTTCCTGAAATGTTACCCGGATTCCACGTATACTGATATCCGGGAGTTCCGCCTGAAACAATTGCTTGGATGGATGCATCTGAAAGACCATTACAACTGGCGTTATCAATAGAAACAGCTATCGACATGGCGGAGGCCTGTGTGATAGTGACCGAGCCTGAAGTGGTGCACAGATTAGCATCAGTAACGATTACGTTGTATGTTCCTGCTGCAAGACCTGTAGCACTTGCGGTTGTTTGCAGGTTCGGGTCATTCCACTGATAAGAGAATGGAGCTGTTCCGCCCAAAGTAGTGGCAAGCGCAATACCATCGCTTCCACCATTACAAGACACTTGTTGATTTTGAACCGCAAGCAAGGTGAGAACTGCAGGCTCAGTTATGACCACCGTGATCGTAGTATCGCAGGTTTGAGAAGATGCCACTGTTACATTATAGGTTCCAGCTGCAAGACCAGAAGCTGTAGCTGTTTGCTGCGATGCAGGGTCATCCCAAGAATAACTAAGATTGGATCCATTGGCAGAAACCGTGGCCTGTCCGTTAGATTGTCCAAAGCAAGCTACTTGCTGATCGATAGTGACACTAGCAGCAAACGGAGCTGGCTGGCCTGTGACGACCGTATCGGTTGCCACGCATCCATTTGCATCTGTGACCTGGGCAACCCAAGAACCTACAGGTAGGCTTACTGCTGTAGCTGTATTCTGCGTTTGAGGATCATTCCATAGGTAAGTGTAAGGAGATGTTCCGCCAAAGCCCATCACAGAAGCTTCGCCTGTATTAGAACCGAAGCAGTTTGCATCGATGGTTCCGAAGACCTGTGCCGTCAAAGTATCTGGCTGTGGAATGACCACTGATTGCGTGACCATACATCCGTTAGAATCGGTCACCATCACATCGTAAGACCCTGCAGCTAAGTTGGTGGCAGTTGCAGCATTTCCTCCAACAGGCAACCAAGAATACGTGAATGGTGCTGTTCCTCCCGAAATACTTACGGTTGCTGCACCATCAGCCAATCCAAAACAACTAACGCTATCCACCACTGCTGTAAGCGTTGGAGGAATGATAACGGCAATATCGCCTAAGTGATATGTGCCGTCTGCGGCTACTCCGCCAAAACCAGTTCCACCATTGATAAGCACACTTGCACTGATCACGTTCGGTTGGCAAGGGCTTTGGAAAATTTTGATTCGACCGCCTGAACCGCCACCTCCAAGATTACCACCAGTTCCAGCATTTGCAGAACCACTGCTACTTCCGCAAAACAGAGCGCTGTAATTGCATCCTGAAGTTCCTGTTCCTCCTGTTCCACCATTTCCTCCGTTTCCACCAATAGAACGAAGCGTACCTGTAATAGTTGAAATGCCATTGGCCTGAAGAAGGATTCCACCACCAGAACCTCCACCAGCGCCTCCGCCACCGCCAGCACCTGATGAAAAAGTACGTTCAGCGCAATCGTTGCAAGCATCAGAACAGCAATCGGTTGTTGTACCTCCGTTTCCTCCATTTCCGCCTACTCCACTTGTAGACCCATTGACAGAGATGTTTCCAGCTACGGTAAGGTCGCCAGTGGCGTAGAGAGCAACAAGGCCGCCTCCTGCCCCACCAACAGCACCAGTCGCGCCATTGGAAGCACTCTTACCTCCACCACCTCCTCCAGCTCCACCAGAACCAAGGTCTATATCTGGACCAGTAGTTGTTCCGTACGTTCCTCCGATGACCCCACCTGTACCACCTGTACCTGCAGTTGGGCTAGCGCAACCAGTTATACTCATTCCTGAAAAGTTACCTGAATTGTATGCTGCACCTGCACCACCAGCTCCGCCTTGCAAGGCCAAACCTCCATAGCTTCCGCCTCCAGCACCACCAGCACCTCCAGCTCCGCCAACAAATCCATATTCATCGCCAAAATTCTGACAGGCCTGTTTTGGTCCCATGCCAAGAGAACCACCATTTCCAGAAGCCCCTGAACCTGGCCCAGAACCAGCAGCCCCTGCGGCACCACCATTGACATCAATGACCAAACAGTTGTCTTTATCCAAACATCCGGTAAGTGCACCAACGTTGTTTCCTGCAGCACCGCCCGTACCACCGGCTCCTCCTAAAAATCCAGCACCATCAGCAATGATATCTCCAATGACCTCAATATCTGAGGCATTGATTATCAGCTCCCCACATCCTCCACTTGAATAAGGCGTGACGGTGCAAACCACACCAGCGTCAACCCTAAAGGTTCCTGTGATGTTGTAGGTGCCTGAAAGCGATGTATTGGACGAAATAATAAGGTCTCCTGCAATAGGCGTTGTTCCGCACTGCGCGAACAAAAGATTCACGTTAAGCAGCAACGAAAGGCTTAGTATGGCTAGAAAATAAATTTTTCTCATGGTATCAAATAAAACAACACTTAAGTGGTTGTCACGCAACGAGCAAAGCTATGATTTTTAGATAGATGTGATACACCACCTGCGCACGTGAGGCGCGACCATCGAAAGTGTTGAAAACCAATACAAAATGAGGATTCGAATGGTGATCATTGAATCTTCGATTCCTAATTTTACCGCCAATATGGAGTATTTAAACGAACTGAACCACGAACAGCGAAGAGCTGTTGAACAGATAGAAGGTCCCGTAATGATTATTGCTGGAGCGGGATCTGGAAAAACAAGGGTGCTGACCTACAGGGTTGCACACCTGATCAACAATGGATTTGACCCCTTCAACATTCTGGCGCTGACGTTTACGAACAAGGCTGCGAAAGAAATGCGTGCTCGAATTGAAGCCATGGTAGGTGCCGAAGCTCGAAACATTTGGATGGGCACGTTCCACTCTGTGTTCGCCAAGATCCTTCGTTTTGAAAGTGAACGACTAGGCTATCCTTCCAACTTTACCATTTACGATACGGCAGACTCCAAAAACCTTATCAAAGCCATTCTCAAAGAAGAGGCTTTGGATGACAAAACCTACAAGCCAAGTTTGGTTCTTAACCGAATATCAGCGGCAAAGACGAATCTCATTTCTGCCAACGAATACCTAAAAAATGATGAGCTCATCACGGAAGACCGTATGAGCGCAAAGCCAAAGTTGGGTATCATTTACAAAAAGTACTCAGACCGTTTGTTCAAATCAGGTGCAATGGACTTTGACGACCTACTCTACTGGACGAATGTTTTGCTTCGCGATTTTCCTGACGTTCTGAACAAGTATCAGAATCGGTTCAAAGCCATTATGGTTGATGAGTATCAGGATACCAATTATGCGCAATATCTTATCGTAAAGCGCCTTGCTGCCAAGTTTGAAAACATCTGCGTGGTAGGAGATGACGCACAATCGATCTACGCTTTCCGCGGAGCGAATATTGAGAACATTCTGAATTTCAAGAAGGATTATCCTGACGTTCGAACGTTTAAACTGGAGCAGAACTACCGTTCAACCAAACATATTGTAGGCGCTGCCAATCATGTAATTGAACAAAATCAGGACAGACTGAAAAAAACGGTTTGGACAAGTAATGATGATGGTGAACGCATAAATGTGGTCCGCACACTGACGGATAATGAAGAAGGCATGTCTGTGGCCCGTTCGATCTTTGAAACAAAGATGAACAACCAAGCAACCGAAAAGGATTTCGCCATTCTCTATCGCACCAACGCCCAATCGCGTTCTATTGAGGAGGCACTTAGAAAAATGAATTTGCCATACCGCATCTACGGTGGTCAAAGCTTCTATCAGCGTAAAGAGATCAAAGACCTTGTATCTTACTTTCGAATGGTCATCAATCCTCAAGATGAGGAAGCGTTGAAACGCATTATCAATTATCCTGTACGTGGCATAGGTAAGACGACCATCGAAAAGGCCATTGTACTTGGTAATGATTGGAACAAGGATATCTGGTCCATTATCAGCGATCCTCAAATATTGTATTCGCAATTCAACGCTGGAACGGCAAAAAAACTGGAACTCTTCGTCAATATGATCCGCAGTTTTCAGTCGGAATTAAAAACCACAGACGCCTATGAGCTTGGATCAAGGATCGCTTCGTCCTCTGGAATATTGCGCGACCTTCATGCGGACAAATCTCCTGAAGGAGTAAGCAGATACGAGAACATTCAAGAGCTTTTGAACGGTTTGAAGGAATTCGTGGAAGATGTGCCATCCGAAGACGAAGTTGTTACTGAACCGGAGCCAAAGACGCTTGATCGCTTCACAGCTGATATTGCCCTTTTAACAGATGCCGACAAAGACAATGACCCTGAAAATCGGGATAAAGTATCGCTGATGACCATCCACGCCTCGAAAGGACTTGAGTTTCCATACGTGTACATCGTTGGGTTGGAGGAGAATTTGTTCCCATCTCAGTTGTCATTGAGTTCGCGTCCGGATCTGGAAGAGGAACGGAGATTGTTTTATGTAGCTCTCACAAGAGCAGAGAAACAAGTGAGTTTGAGCTACGCTGTAAGTCGCTTCAGATGGGGAAATCTTGTACATAGCGAACCAAGCAGGTTCATAGAAGAAATACCGGAAAAACATCTGAACGTAACCGCCTCAAAACCAACGATCAATAATAATTCCATACCTTCATCGCCTTGGACTAAAAAGCCCCAATTCAACACTACAAACAATCAATCAGGAACCGTGAGCAGAGCAGACATCAAATCCAGGAATCTTACCAAATACGATGATAGTAGAGAACCAGGAGAGCTTGACACAGGAGGTGGCACAAGTGAGCACTTGAACCGAATGACCCTTGGCACCGAAGTAATCCATGATAAATTTGGAAAAGGTGAGATTATCGCAATGGAAGGTATTTCCCCAAATATTAAGGCTACGGTGTTTTTTCAAGGAGCAGGAAATAAACAACTGCTTTTGAAATTCGCCAAACTTAGAATAGTTGGTAAGGCGAAGCAATGAGCAACGATTTGTTTTCTCCAGAAGAGGAAGCCGAAGATCTGATTGTTGGAGGAACATCGCTGGATGCAGCGATTCCTGTAGTTGCAGCCAAAAAGAAGAATATTGAATGGATTGAACTGATCGGTTCATCCTTCCTCTATGCTTCTGCTTACTTACTCCTCTACATTTTTTATGATTTTATTACAGCCTTGGCTGCCGCCCACTTTGGATTGCAGCCAATTCTGAAATACGACACGATTATTTACACTGGCGGTGAATGGTATCCACATTGCGTTAAACGTACGTTCGTGGTTGGTGCAGTTGCCATCGGGATCTTAGGGTTTCTGTTTTATGGCTTTTTTCTAGCCTTGCGAAAATCGTACATCTTCGTTCGTCTGTTTCTTCTTTGGGGCAGCCTCATTTCTTTCGCAATCCTCGCCCAGCGTATGATTGCTGTTCCTTTTGCGGGTAATTTCGAGTACCGGAGATTGGATTCCATTGCATTTGAACTAGCAATTTTCGCGTCCTATATGTACTATAAACCAAGTACCGAATGGGCTATTGGCTTCTTGGGTTTACTGCTTACCGTTGGAATAGGGATTCTATACGCGAAACCATTTCTTCAAACAGCTTGGTCATCAAAACAAATAGGGTCAGAACTTGAGCGTTACCGCTTTTTGAGATACCAAGTATTACTTCCAGTCGTTTTTGGCGGATTGCTGGTTATCGTTGTTGTTTATCCTGTTAATCTTATCCCTAACACGATCACGTTCATCGTATCTCTTGTAAGCTTATTGATGATGATTATCCATGCTATGCTGATGGGTTCTTTCAAAATACCCCGTCAACAAACTTGGGAACGCTGGCCTATTGTTCCAACAATTGTTTTTGTCCTTGTCATTATCCTCATAAAGACGGTGCTAACAGAAGGTATTGAGATTCCGAATCTGAATCTGTACAAGTTCATTGGTCCATCAACCGATCTTTAACGTATACTGTAAGGTAAAACTTCGGGGCGCTTCCATTATCCCTGGCCGTAACGAATAAAACTCGTTGAGAAAATTCTTAACGATAAAACCAGCTGTAGACCTTTTGGAAATGCGGAAAAGCAGCCTTGCGTCCATCGCCCAAACACCTTTCTTATTAAGCGCCCTATATTCGGTAAAGCCAGGTAAGAACGTTTCAAATTCAGAATCGATTCTGTTCATATAGCTATTGTACGCCACAGTGTATCCAACTGTGAATTTCCAAAGATCCATTTCAACATCCGCTTTGAATACGTTAGTGATTCTGTATTTAAGGATGCTGGACGTAGCTGTCAATGAATCGCTATGCCTGATACTACTGAAGAAATTCTGAAGATATACTTCAACGTTCTGTTGAGTAGTATCTGTTTGAAGATCTGCAGGATAATTGAATGTATAGCCTAAATATGCTCTTACTGGAATTGACCCCAGTTTCCCTTCACCCTGAAGACCAAATTCAACACCGGCAACACGGGCCTTACTTACGTTAAACGGCTTGAAGCCTAAGATCGGCCCATTAGGATCTCCAACATCGAAGATCCCGAATCTGTACTCGACCATATCTCGGAATTCCATCCAAAATAATGCAAAATCAAAATTGGCGTTCCAATTAGATAATCGAAATCCTTGCTTCAGCCCCAACTCTGCTGACCATCCATGCTCGGATTTAAGCTCGCTGTTAGGCAAAACCTTGATCGGCCCTAAACTGGCATCAATGAATTTCTCTCCGATACTGGGGAACCTGAACGACTGACCGAACGAAGCCCTAATATTTGTCTTTTTAGCCACTTCAAAATTAGCCCCTACGCGAACAATCGGAAGACTCGTTTCTTTTCGAAGAGTGACGACTTCATTCCATTCATTTCGGATACCGACCAATAACGAGATCTTATCAATAAATTTCTTCTCCACTTGAGCGTACACAGATGGGTTGTGTGTTACGATCGTTCCTGCTTCTGGATAAAGTGAACTAAAGCTCCATACATATTGATATTGAACCCCAGCGGTGACCCTGAAATTATACTTGAACTCATTCTGATAACGAACATCGAAGAACATCACGTTCGATGCAGACGGGTCTTCCCAATCATCATTCCTTCTCTCAACTCGGTAATAGCGGCTTTTGAGAGAAAAGATACCGATCTTACCTGCGGTGTATTGAACCCAAGGATCAATATTCACGAATGTGTACTTATCCGTAGATGAAGTTCCATCAAGCGGTTTATAGGCTCCGTCTGTGTTGTTTGCCCAAAGGGTAAATCTGCCCGACTGTTGATATTGACCAGAACCATTGAGACCATACGACAATCCTTGAATTTTAACACTCTGAACCCTGGTTTTGAAATTGAGCCTGAATGCCTGACGATGACCTCTCTGCAAATAGGTCAAATCTGAGCTACCATGAGCTCCGATCACGAAATCAACGTTCTTAACCTTCTGCCTATGCGAAAAGAACACACCTGTAAACACTGGACTGAAGGTCTTATCCCACCATCGAGCTTCTTCCACTTTAGGGTTACCGTAAATTCCCTGATAAATCCGGAACGTGGTTTCAGGTTTTTCCGTTCCCCAACCTGTTCGGACATTTATAACGCCATTCATTGCGCCTGACCCGTACAAAACGCTAGACGAACCTTTCACTACTTCAATTTGCTGCGCAGTCTCCATTGGAATGGCACTCCATTGAATATCTTTCAAGTCACCAGTAAGCAAGGGCACGTCATCAACTACCAATTGCACACGGCTTCCTACACCATAGCTATAGCCGCCACCCCCTCTGATCGAGGCCTGCCCGTCCAAAATGGTAACCCCAGGAACTTTACCTACGGCTGCTTTAAGGTCGGGCGATGCTGTATTTTCAACCAAATAAGGTTGAACAACATCAACACTCACCATCTCTTCACTTAACTTCTTCTCATATTGACTTCCTGTTATTACCACCAAATCCAATGTGGTACTTTCAATAGCCAATTTTGTATTGAACTCTATTGTTTCACCCTCTTTGAAAACAAAGGACTTCTTCAATGTCTCATACCCGATGAATTTGAAAGTGATATTCTGCTGTCCGGGTTTTAACTGTAGCGAAAAGTTTCCATCAATGTCAGTCGAAGTACCCACATTATCTTGGTTGAAGATATTGACCCCAATCAGCGTTTCGCCATTAGCGTTATCTGTGATTTTTCCTTTCAGCGTTTGCGAAAAAACAGATATCGGTAGTAATAAAACCAGTAGTACAATCGTTAAAACAGACTGCCTCATGTTGAATAGATTTGGGGCGCAAGTTAGATAACAGCTGTAAAGACCCTGTTGATGTATTCGATTATTTATGAAATAAAAAGTGTTAATACATCGCCTTAAAACTGAGCATATTCACAGCCTGTGAGTAAAGATTCCCGTTTGAAAAAAAATGTAGTTTTGCACGCATCCGTAAAATTTGACTTTCTAGCAGTAAGTAAATGAAGAATATTGGCAAAAACATAGGCGACATTGTAATTGTAGCACTGGTAATCCTTTTTGGTGGATTGATTTTTTTCTCCGCAGTGGTTGGACGACAAAATGAATATCTGATGCTTGGTGGCGGACTGATCCTGATCATTGGAATTTTTGCCGTATTGATCAAGATGGGATTGCTGAATAACACGATTCAAAAAGTACTTTTCTTTACCTTCCTACCACTTGCTGCTGTTACGGGGTACTTCGCTTACCGTTCTATTCAGGCTCCTATTGAATTCAATATTGAAAAGGAAAAGAGATACGCTAAGGTGGAGGCCAGACTGAAAACAATCAGAGATTGGCAACTTGCTTATAAGTCTGTCTATCGCACATACGCTTCAGATTTCGATACGCTCATCAATTTCGTGAACACAGATTCATTCCCAGTTATTAGAGCGTTAGGAACTGTGCCTGATTCATTGACAGAGCAGCAAGCCGTTGATATGGGATTGGTTACCCGTGACACGATGCACGTCAGCGTTCGCGATTCGCTTTTCAAATTGGGTGGAGACATTAACGATGTGAAGTTCATTCCTTATAGTAAGTCACAGCCATTTGCAATGGAAAGTGGTATCATAGAAAAAGGTCAAGTTAAAGTTCCGGTATTCCAAGTGAAAGCATCCAACGTGTACATATTCGATGGTATTGCGCCAGAATATTACGACCCACGTCTAGGCTTAGAAGTCGGCTCAATGACCGAACCGTCAACTAGCGGAAACTGGGAATAAGCGTTTGACTTCTTCCATTTTCAAACAAGAGTTTCATCTGAAGGCCGATAACGAGCAGGAAACTGCTGGTGTCGGTCTTCTTTCGTTTGTCAATATTTCAAGGTCTGGTGTACAGCTTTTAAAACGAACAAAAGCATTCAAAGCTGTAGAATTCCAATCGTTCCTCTTTCCATATTCCAGTGTTAATTCAATTTGGGCTCAGAACGTTCTTGAAGTACTTAAGCATCCTGAATTCGTAACAATAGAAGGAACCGAACCGTCCTACTTTATTTCTGACCGTTTTAACACGCTTATTCCTGCCCCGCTATTTTCAGAAAAGCAACAAACGAAGAATTTTGAATTTGTATTTGGTGAGTTGGAAAGCGTGAACGTTGTACAACAAACTATGACCAGTTCTGATTCGGTTGGTCTTTTTACTATTCCAACGGAGATTGCAAATGTTACAGGAACAGCTATTTCATCTTCATTCCTTACTTGGATTGATGCAGGTTCAGAAAAACCGACAAAAGCAGTTGCGAATGTGTTGGTGGAAGATCATCAGTTCGCGTTGGTCATTTTCAAAGAAGGAAAACTCGCGTGCTCAAATTGGTTCCAAATCAATAAAGCCGATGATGTTCTTTACTTTTTGATGGCAGCCTTGG
Source organism: Flavobacteriales bacterium (assembly GCA_021739695.1). Lineage (NCBI taxonomy): Bacteria > Pseudomonadati > Bacteroidota > Flavobacteriia > Flavobacteriales > Flavobacteriales bacterium. The sequence goes on from JAIPBM010000006.1 coordinate 94,467, forward strand.
AAACCCTCAAAATTCTTCATTCTGAAATTGAAGTTGTTTTAAGTGGTAATGTATCAAAAAGCGATGAAGTCCATACATTGCTGAATAAGTTCATTTCGAAATTATCTTTTTCCAAGCGCCCTAAAAATTTGAGCTATAGTTATTCTTTCGCCCAACTTCCAGAACACAGATATCCATTCATATTTGCTGCAGCATGCGCATAATCAGTGGTTATCATAAAGGACGCACCATTCGTCCACCAAAGAATTTGCCTGTTCGCCCGACAACAGACATGGCCAAAGAGGGCTTATTCAACATCCTGAACAATCTAGTCGATTTTGACGAGCTGAACGTGCTAGATCTTTTCTGTGGAACGGGAAACATCAGTTTCGAATTCGTTAGCAGAGGAGCCGTTGCGGTTACAACCGTGGATATGAATGCGAGATGTGCTGGTTTTGTAAAATCCACCTTCGATGAACTTCAATATAAATCAGGAACGGTTGTTAAAGCGGATGCATTGAGATTCGTGGAATCTTCGAAAAGCAAGTGGAACATGATCTTTGCGGACCCTCCATATAGCTACGAGAATTATCAGGAACTAGTGAAGACAATTTTGGAAAAAGGCCTGTTGGACGCAAACGGACTTTTGGTGGTTGAGCATCCGGCCGAAGTCGACTTCAGCACCATTCCAGCGCACACTCAAACCCGCAAATACGGGCGTGTGCATTTCAGCTTCTTTGAATTAGAATCGTAGGAAGAAATCCTTGGTCAATTCCTTATACTCGTCAGAATAATCGTGGCGTTTATCCGATTTCTCAATCATGAAATCCTTTCTGCTCGGTTCGCCAACGTTTTCCTTCGTGAAATTCACTAATAACCGAATCTCAGGATAATCAGGCTGTGGAAATACATCCAGCACATCTTTAGGGAAGAATCCTTCAGCTTTTGCTGACCGACAAAAAACGTCATACTCCGTTTTTGGAAAAATAACTGCAAACCTTCCTTCGGGATTGAGCAGTTTGCTCACGTGCGAAAAAAGATCTTGCGGCTTAAGCGTTATTGTATGTTTCGCTAAGCGGATGGAAACATCTTTGGAAGGCTGCGAATGCGAGAAGAACGGAGGATTGCAAACCACTAGGTCGTAGTGCTTCTCGCGCTTCACGAATTCAGCAACATCCTCATTATACACAAACATATTCGAGAAAGGCGAACAGGAGACATTCCTAATAGCTTGCGATGCCGCAATCGGATTGATCTCAATCGAATCAATGGATACCTTGGCCCGTTGTGCTATCATCAACGATATCAGCCCTGTTCCAGTGCCAATATCAAGCACCTTATCCCCGTCCAATACTGGAGCCCAAGCGCCAAGCAATACGCCATCTGTCCCAACCTTGAAACCACCGGCCGAATGGTACACCCTGAACTTCTTGAACTGAAAATACGGTTCAGCCATTCACGTAAAGATCGATCAGACCATCAGGTGCCTCGATATGGATCGTTCGGGCATCCTCATCCACTTCTTTAACAATAGCTTCAACCCACGGAATAAGAATGGTCTTTTCCCCGTGGCTAATTTCCAAAATTGGATGCTGAGGGTTTTCCAGAACGCCAGAAACCACACCAATTAAGCCTTTCTCTTCATCAAACACCTCAAAACCGAACAACTCATCAGAAGCATCTGCTTCGGGAGCTTCAAATCGCTCGCGCTCCAGAAAAAGCTCCTTCCCTATCATCTGCTCTGCTTTGTCCAGCGAATCGACACCTTCAATCTTCATGATCAACTTATCGCGCGTTGCAAAAGAGCATTCTTCCACAAAAAAAGGAACCGGTCCACCCTGTAATTGGATGAAGACCGGTTCGTCTTTTTCTAGTGCCGGAACTCCAGCACTCTGTATGTTTACTTTAAAAGCTCCTTTAAGTCCATGAGACCGAATAATGGTTCCAAGGACCTTCAGATCAACCACGCTTATTCAGCTGGTTTTTCTTCCTCAGATGCTTCTGCAGCAGGAGCTTCTTCAACTGCTTCTTCCGTAGCAGCTTCCACTTCTTCCGCAAGCGGAGAGTTTTTAGCAAGTACTTTAGCGGCAATCGCAGCTTTCTTAGCCTCTTCAGCTTTCAAAGCATCAGCTTTTGCTTTCTCTTTTGCTTTCACAATAGAGTCAGCTCCAGTTTGGATCTTCGAAGACTTATCGTTCAACCACTTTTCAAATTTGGCATCAGCCTCTTCCTGAGAAAAAGCACCTTTCTTAACTCCACCCAATAGGTGTTTCTTATAGAGAACTCCCTTGTAAGAAAGAATTGCCCGACACGTGTCGGTAGGCTGAGCTCCATTCTCCAACCACGTCAACGCACTATCAATATTAAGCTCGATAGTAGCTGGGTTCGTGTTCGGATTGTAAACTCCCAACTTTTCAATATTCTTCCCATCTCGTGGGGCGCGCGAATCGGCTACTACAATATGAAAAAATGCGTAGCTTTTTCTTCCGTGTCTCTGCAATCTAATTTTAGTTGGCATATGACTTTATTAATTGTTTAAAAATTTCGGGCTGCAAAAATGCGATAATCCTTACGAATAAACAAGCACCTTTTCCAATTCATTTTCAGCAAGTTAAAAATCTCCTCATTTGGGGGTTCCCCCAAGCTGCGCAAGGGGTCGGGCTTTCCGCTCATACTCCTCGCTACGCTGCGGGGTATCCGCTCCAATCCCTAACCCACGCGGCCAATAATCGTCATTACTTCATTCCAACCTCACCTTCGTTAAAAAAAACCTGAACATCGAACAATAACCAACGAAACCTTGTCGTTTAAATAAGCAAACGCACGGTCATGATACTCGCTTATGTCGTTTTCTCAGCAGCACTTTTAGCCCTTGCGGTAGACGTGGTCACTAACGACTGAACCTATTGGTTCGCGTGCTATTTCGTGCTCAATCATCTTCTTTCATCAGTTTTCAACATGCCTAATTCGAGGCTTTCAAAACCCTAACTTCGGCTGTCTGTTTACTAAGCCGAATCATTCATGTTTTTGATCTACGATACGGAGACCACTGGTCTTCCGAAAGACTACAATGCCCCCATAACTGACGCAGATAATTGGCCACGACTGGTACAATTGGCGTGGCAGTTGCACGCGGCTGATGGTTCGTTGATCGAAGCTGACAATTTCATCGTGAAACCAGATGGTTTCGACATTCCGTACAACTCAGAAAAGGTTCACGGCATTTCTACCAAAAAGGCGTTGGAGGAAGGAATTCCGCTTCAGGAAGCCTTGGACCGATTTACAGAAGTGCTTGGCAAAACTAAAGTAGTTGCAGGCCACAACATTGAATTCGACATCAACATTATGGGTGCCGAATACATGCGAATGGGCGATTCGGAACCGCTCACCTCCATTCCTGCAATTGACACTAAGAACGAGTCAACCGAATTCTGCGCCATTCCAGGTGGTCGTGGAGGACAGTTCAAATGGCCAAAACTGACCGAACTTCACGTAAAGCTGTTTGGTGAAGCATTTGACGAAGCGCACAATGCAGCTGCAGACGTGGCAGCAACATCTCGTTGTTTCCTCGAATTGGTAAGGCTTCAGATCATTCCTACTTCAAAAACAGGATTAACCACAGATGAATTCAAGGTATTTCAAGATGTCAATCCAAATCCGTTCAAAACGGAGGATATTGACGTTGGAAATCAAGTTGCCGCGTCCAAAAAAGCGGCAATCAAAAAAATCGAAACGGCTGCACCGAAAGTTGAGATAACACACGATTTTGCTCACTTACACTGCCATTCGCAGTTCAGCGTACTTCAGGCAACCATTCGTATTAAGAATCTGGTTACTCGTGCTGTTGAGTACGGAATGCCAGCAGTTGCGCTCACCGATCACGCCAATATGTTCGGCACATTTCATTTCGTCAATGAAATTGAAGCCGCCAACGCCAGTGTTGCCGATCATAATGCAAAAATTGAAGCTGGCGAAGCTCAAGGACAGCTTAAAAAGCCGATCAAAGGAATCGTTGGCTGCGAGTTTTATGTGACCGATGATCACAAGGACAGAACGCGACAGAACAACGGTTATCAAACGGTACTTCTAGCCAAAAACAAAAAGGGCTATCACAACTTGGTTAAGCTGAGTTCCATTTCCTATGCCGAAGGTTTCTATTATGTGCCACGTATTGACAAGGAACTGTTGCTCAAATACAAGGACAACCTGATTGTTAGCACCGGTGGACCTGGAGGCGAAGTGCCGAATTTGATCTTGAACGTTGGAGAAAAACAGGCGGAAGAAGCATTCATTTGGTACAAAGAGCAGTTTGGCGAAGACTTCTACGTAGAGCTCGTTGACCACGGATTGGAAGGCGAAAAACGCGTCAATCAGGTGTTGTTGGAGTTTGCGAAGAAGCATGGCGTCAGTTACTTCCCGAGCAATAACGTCTACTATCTATCTCAGAAAGACAAACGTGCGCACGACATTTTGATGTGTTTGAAAGAAGGCGTCAAAATGGAAGATGACTCACGCGGTCGAGAATTCATCAAGCGCCTCTTTCCAAACGATCAATACTATTTCAAAGGTCAACAGGAAATGAAGCAGATCTTTGCTCATTTACCTGAGGCATTTGAGACGATCACGGAAATTGTAGAGAAGATCGAACCATTCAGACTGAAGCAAGATGTGTTGCTTCCTGTGTTCGATATTCCATCTGAATTTCTGGATCCTGCCGATAAGGAAGATGGCGGTAAGCGTGGAGAAAATGCCTACCTGCGCCATCTGACCTACGAAGGTGCTGTAAAGCGCTACGGAGAAGTGACTGATGAAATCCGTGACCGGATAGATTTCGAACTTCAAACAATTGCCAATTCAGGTTATCCTGGCTACTTCCTCATTGTTCAGGATTTCACCTCGGAAGCTCGAAAGATGGGTGTGGCAGTCGGTCCTGGTCGTGGATCAGCAGCTGGTTCTGTAGTGGCTTATTGCGTTGGAATTACCAATGTGGATCCAATAGCATACGACCTACTCTTTGAGCGTTTCTTGAACCCTGACCGTGTATCGCTACCGGATATTGACATCGATTTTGATGATGAAGGTCGAGGGAAGATCATTGATTGGGTTGTTGCCAAATACGGCAAGAATCAAGTGGCGCAGATCGTTACTTACGGCAGCATGGCGGCCAAATCGGCCATTCGAGATACCGCACGCGTTCTGAATCTTCCTCTGTCGGATGCTGACCACATCGCGAAGCTAATTCCCGACATCAGCCTTGCCAAGATCTTTGACCTTTCTGAGAAAGAGCTGAAGTCAAAATTGGGCGATTCTGAGAAAGTGGAACAGGCCATGCAGCTTCGGAAATATGCTGAAGGCAATGATGAAATTGCCCGAACAATTAACGAAGCGCGCGTTCTCGAAGGTTCCATCAGAAATACGGGAATTCACGCCTGTGGCGTCATCATCACACCGGATGACATCACCAACCATATTCCTGTAACTACTGCCAAAGACTCCGAACTTTCCGTCACGCAGTTTGACAATAGTGTGGTAGAATCTTCGGGTATGCTGAAGATGGACTTCTTGGGTTTAAAGACCTTAACCATCATTAAAGATGCCATCAAACTGATCAAAGCCCGGCATGGCATCGATATCGATCCGGATGAAATTCCGCTTGATGATGAGAAGACCTACAAACTTTATCAGCGCGGACAGACCAATGGAACATTCCAGTTCGAATCTGCTGGAATGCAGAAGCATTTGCGCTCGCTGAAACCAGACAAGTTTGCGGATCTTATTGCGATGAACGCACTTTATCGCCCAGGTCCATTGAAGTACATTCCGAACTTCATTGCCCGTAAAAATGGTGAGGAAGAAATAACCTATGATCTTCCAGAAATGGAGGAATACCTGGCTGAAACCTACGGTATTTCAGTCTATCAGGAGCAAGTAATGCGGCTTTCGCAGAAGCTTGCAGGTTTCTCGAAAGGCGATGCGGACGTTCTGCGAAAAGCGATGGGTAAGAAGATCTTTGCCCTGCTGGCAAAGTTGAAACCTCAGTTTTTGGCAGGCTGTGAGAAAAACGGTCACGACCTGAAAATTGCAGAGAAGATCTGGAGCGATTGGGAAGAATTTGCGGAATACGCATTCAATAAATCGCACTCCACCTGTTATTCAGTTGTAGCGTTTCAAACAGGATATCTGAAAGCGAATTATCCTGCCGAATACATGGCTTCGGTAATGACCCACAACATGAACGACATCAAAAAGGTGACGTTTTTCATGGACGAATGCCGCAGAATGGGCATGGCGGTTTTAGGACCAGATGTGAATGAAAGTCAATTCAAATTTGCTGTAAACGATAAAGGCGAAATCCGTTTCGGACTAGGCGCCATCAAAGGTGTTGGCGAAGGTGCTGTGGAAGCAATCATCGCGGAGCGAACCTCTAATGGAAATTTCAGCTCCATTTTTGACCTTACAAAACGTATCGATCTTCGCGCAGCAAACAAGAAAGCATTGGAAAGTCTTGCCATTTCTGGAGCGTTTGACTCGTTCGAAAACAGCCATCGCGCACAGTATTTCTTTGACGATGGCTCTGGCCCGTTCCTCGAAAAGGCGATCAAATACGGCTCAAGCTTCCAATCAGCAGAAAACAGCTCGCAGGTTTCACTCTTCGGAGAAGCTTCAGATGTTCAGCTTCCAGAACCGCAGGTTCCGAAGTGCGAGAAATGGGGGAACATTCAGGAATTAAAAGCCGAAAAGGAAGTGGTTGGCGTTTACATTTCCGGCCATCCGCTTGATGACTTTGAATTGGTGATGCAGCGTTACTGCAACATCAACCTTGGCATTCTCGAATCGGAAGAAGCCAAGAAAAACCCGAACGAATATAAGTTTGCCGGAGTCGTTTCAGCGGTTCAGCACCGCATGTCAAAACAGAACAATCCGTACGGGATCTTCGAAATTGAAGACAAACAAGGGTCGATGGAATTCCGGCTTTTCGGAGAGGATTACACCAAATTCCGTCAATACCTCGACATGGAGTTTTTCTTATTCGTACGAGGTGTTTGGAAGGAAAAACGTTGGGGATCTGCAGAAGGTGTTCCTGCAGAAAAGGAATTCAAACTCAACAGTATTGAACTACTGAACGACATGTTGGAGAAGAAAACCACCAGCATCACCATCACTATGCCGCTAGAAGAAGTGAAGCCTGAGAACATTTCAGAACTCCAGTCGTTTCTGGAAGGACATCCGGGCAGTTGCAAGGTGAATATGAGAGTAATAAATAAGCAAGGTGTTTGGGTTGATATGCACTCTAAAAAGGTGCGTGTGAAACCGGAACAAAAGCTGATCTACGATATTCGGGAACAACTTGGCTTGGAAGTTTCGTTCAAATGATTGTCGGGAAAAAGATAACGGCTGGCAGTGAGTTTTATACTTTTGGCAGCACTTGGTTGAATTAATAGATAAACAATAGATACAATGGCATTAGAATTAACAGACGCGAATTTTGAAGAGCTTGTAATGAAGTCAGACAAGCCTGTTTTAGTGGATTTTTGGGCAGTTTGGTGCGGACCGTGTAGAATGGTCGGTCCAATCGTTGAAGAATTGGCTGGCGATTACGAAGGAAAAGCAATCATCGGAAAAGTTGACGTGGACAACAACCCTGAAACTGCTGCCAAATTCGGAATCAGAAACATCCCTACTCTACTCTTCTTCAAGAACGGAGAGATCGTAGATAAGCAAGTTGGAGCTGCGCCAAAGCAGACTTTTTCGGCAAAGCTTGATGCTTTGATTTGATTTCAACAATAACATTCTTGGACTGCCGTCCTATGCTCCAACGCAATTGCGATATTTGAAGCAGGACGGCAGTCCTATTTTCCATGAACAGCATTTCATTACATAGTCAGCGCGTTAAGCAATTCAGCAAGCTCGAACTCATTGCCAAACAGGTGGTTGAGGGATTTATTACGGGGTTGCACAAAAGCCCATTCCATGGGTTTTCGGTTGAATTTGCAGAGCACAGACTGTACAACAATGGCGAATCAACCCGCCACATCGATTGGAAACTCTATGCTCGCACAGAAAAACTTTTCGTAAAACGGTACGAGGAAGAAACCAATCTACGCTGTCAGATCGTAATCGACACTTCATCTTCCATGTATTTTCCGATCAAGGAAAACGACTCTGAATTGGATGAGAATAAGATCGGGTTTTCCACTTATGCCGCAGCTTCGCTGGTTCATCTGCTAAAACGACAACGCGATGCTTTCGGCCTATCACTTTTTTCGGATAAAGTAGAAATCCATACCGATACGAAATCAACAACTACGCATTCGCAGTTGGTTTTTGGCGAGTTGGAAAAGTTACTCTTACCACTTGGAAAAGAAACCAGTAAACGAAGCTCAGGCGCTCAGGCGCTTCACGAAATTGCCGATAAACTCAAACGAAGATCGTTGGTCATCCTCTTCAGCGACATGATTGAGAATTCAGAGAAAAGTCAAGATGACCTGTGGAATGCGCTCCAACATCTGAAGCACAACAAACATGAAGTAATTCTTTTTCACGTTACAGATAAAAAGAAAGAGTTGGATTTTGATTTCGAGAATCGTCCGTACCGTTTCGTTGACATGGAAACGGGCGAAGAATTGAAGTTGAATCCGATAGAAGTTCGCGAAGCATATCAAAAATCTATGCAAAAGTTTGAGCATGATCTGAAACTGAAATGCGGTCAATACAGTATAGACTTGGTGCACGCAGACATCTCAAAGGGATTTGACCAAGTTCTGTTGCCTTACCTATTAAAGCGCAAAAAACTATATTGATGAGAATCTTAATTGTCTTTGTATTGCTTCTCCAAACCACCGTTTCGTTTGGAGTGGATTTCTCCAAACTTTCACGAAGCGAGCCCATTACCACTTTATATCCAGCAAACTTCAAATGCTATGTGGACGTTTCGCTTTTTTTGAATGTTCTTGACGCCTACAAAGGCCCTGTTTTCCTTCGTGTAAGCTACGTGATCGGTAACGATACACTGAACGATAACCTAGAGATAAACGGCAGTTTCAATGGAGTGATCAAGCAAATATTTCTTGATGAAGGTGAACGATTAACTGCCTTCATTCACTTGAACAACGGGGAAACCGAAGAAATCGATGGAATTGAAGGTTCGCTTAGAATCGTTCGTAATCCTGACTTCAAACCTACTGAAGAACAAGGAAAAAGCACATTTTTGAGCGGTGTATGGAAATCTGATCAAACACCTCTTTTTCGAGTTGCAGTCAATGATTCAACACCAAAGCTTTTTCGTCTCAAACTAACAGTTGATGAGAATTTTGAATTTGATAAACTGTATTTTAAGATGAAGGTCATTAGTCCTGCGGTTGGGATACTGATGCTTAACAAGCAAATTAGCGTGAACGAAGGCGCAGCTTTGGATCTGCGTAAGAAATCATTCAAAGTAGACTTAGAAGAAATTAACCTGTCAACCGTAGGCACTTACTACTTTCAGGTTATGCCAGACATGAATGCGATGCGCCTGAATGGAGTTCGGAAAATCGAGTACGAAATAGTCGCAGAATAATTTTTTCACATTGCTTTCTGATTTGACAAATTAAATTACATTTGCAGCCCAAGAAATTACTATGGTTCGGTAGTTCAGTTGGTTAGAATACCTGCCTGTCACGCAGGGGGTCGCGGGTTCGAGTCCCGTCCGGACCGCATTGAGAATCAAGCAGTTACATCGATAAAAGATGTAGCTGCTTTTTCTTTTTAGGGCGTTTGCGTGTGTTTTGCGTGTCTTCTGAGAACTAGGGCTTGAACGTTTCACAACCATAATGACTCGGTTAGTAACTTTCTAAAGGTTCTATCAACCAAGTATTAAACAAGAGTGACTCATTATTTTCGTGTTCATTGTTTACCACTTAAGAAGCTCCTATTCTTTATTAACGAGATTAAAACTCTTTCCGAATAATCATAAACTGAGTCACGATTGTCTTTTCTCGTCGATGGAAGTTGGTGCAATTCAAATGCGATTCTATTATCTTCGAAGACTGAAACAACTTTATTTAGGATATTCCTCTGTATTTTAGTCCCTATCTCCGAAGTCCAGATACGCAACGCACTGTCAGCCTCGTCTATCGACTTCCTAGTAACATTGAGTTCAAACCTAGCATCACCGAAGAAATTCGCGATACCAGAGCACGTCCCAATTGGAGCAATATTGCTACATCTTATAGGTAATCGAATCCCATCTTGATAAACACCATTGTGGCGTTCTTCAGAACTAAGAAAGTTACTTAAATACCCAATGTCATCAAGGAACTCGGAGTAACTCCCATCCATATCCTCAACGAAATAATGCATCATATCATACCTTTCAACAGTATTCGAAACTAAATCTGCAACCATAAAATTTGTTTCCCCTTCAACTAATTTGGAATTTTCAAATAAAAGAGACCTGTCATGAAAAAGCGAGTCGCGATTCTCCCCTCTTAGGGCTTTCATCATTTGCTCTACTTTATCGTGTACCGTTTCGGTCACGTCATCATCAAGGTAATCACCAATAAGTTCAATCCCGTTCTCCACCCATTCATCGGAACTGGCAATTACTGACTCAGCAAGACCACTTTGCCCCTCAAAGGTTTGGGTAATAATATCCTTCTTATATAGGTAATCATGAATAATGAAGCCATGAACTGAGTACCATTCGATGCCAATTTCAGGCATGTTAATCTCGATTGGGATATACAGCAAAGACACATTACTGGAGTTAGAACTCTCATATTTAGTTGAAACTTGTTCAACCTGGAAATTTTCATCCAACTTCAAAAACAATGGCTTATCAATCGCTAAACTCTCTAAACCCCTTTTTGATGGAATCGTTAGTGTCAAATCTGAAACAAACGGTAAACCATGTGTATCCATGTCTCCTCTTACGTGTGAAGCCATCTTAAACAATTCTTCATAATCAGACGCAGAACTACAGTGGGCAAGCTCTTTTTCCAATCTGTCCACCATTCCCGCTCTTTCAAAGATATTGGCCAGTCCATCATAATCGAAGAATACTAAGGGCACGGAGGGGGAATAAAAGGTAGAGCCAACGTAGTTGACAAGTCGACCAAAATCTAAGTTGGTTTTCAGCTTGGTTGTCACCTTGGTTCCAAAATCGACTGAAGCTTGAGCACAGAATGTATTCAGAGACTCCGTCCTGAGGACAACCTCCCTGCCAATTTCACTCGATTCCTTTCTTGAGCGCGTTTCTATAATTACCGTATTTGCTTTGGTGAGACATGCGACAAATCCGATACCAAACTTTGCAATTGAAGGAAATTTTATTTTTTGAAAATTCTGTATTTCTCCGTATCCAGTGCTTGCCACGTTGAATAGAAATTTTTTCAAATCGGCCACTTCCATGCCAATACCGTTATCAGTAACAGACAACTCAGCTCCATTACCCCGTAAACAAACAACCGTGCAAGGCGAGTACCCCTCCAACTTCCAGTGTTTAGGATTAACAGTATCTAAGTTCGACCCATTGCTTTCATAAATCCATCTTAAACATGCATCAATACTATTTTGAATAAGCTCCCTAATGAAATCATACTTTCCAGTATAAACTGATTTAGATATCACATCCCAAATTCTTCCTTTTTCATCAATTTCGAATCTAAGTTGCCATAGCTCGTAATTTGCTCCTTCTGCACGTTTAATATCAAACTCAGGTTTAGGTAATGCGAAAATCTTGAGGTTACCGGTAAGAACATATGTATTGGCATGAATGATATCTTGTTTCAAATAACCAAACCACTCTGTCCAAATCGTGTGTTCTTCTATTGAACTTGCTTCTACTTCTATTTGAATTTGGGTACTATCGTAGTTAAAGTGTCTAACCCCTTTGTGGCGATGGTGGTGAGCATTAGACTCTTCATTCGGGAAACTGTTCTCCATGAATCTTTTTACAGGGTCGCAACTTCTTTCCGAATCCAAATCCATTAGATCACCCACCCTTAGAAGTATAGCAAGTAATCCTATCCTAAACTCTTGGTCAAAAACTCTTTCGGTCTGAGTAAATAATCGCGAAGAATTCAATTCATCCCATGTCAATCCGTGGGCCCGCGCCACAAATCCAATACAAGCAGATAATCGAGGTATATATTCACTAATTGATGCACATCTCTCAACCAAAAATTCCTGAATAAACTTATCTGACTCGACATGATGATTTCTTCTTAACAAATCCAAATCACCCGTTGATTGAATCATTCCTACATCGTGAAACCCAGCAGAAACAAGTAAACCGAATATCTCAACAGATGTTAGGTGTTCTTTCGCTTCATCAGTTAAGATACATTCTATTTTCCTGAGAATCCTAAGTGAATGTTGAATATCATGACTTGTAAAACTTGGGTAATTTTTCCTCACGAACCCGAGCAACTCTGCTGCATCACCAAACAATGACGTAGCCAAGCCCAATAATACGGTAGCTTCCTTTTCTCCATCTACAGAACGACATTGTAACTTCTTAAATAACGTAAGCTGACCTAATTCTACTGGCACCATAAACAGAAGATTTTATACTCGTTGACAACGCACCAATTTAATCATATGTATGCAAAACCAAGCCTCTTAATCAAGTCCTTTATTCGTTGGTCAGTACCGTCCCCTTGTTCATGTTATTTCAAAGGAAACAATCAACGATTTCTGAAGCTCATAGTAATGGGAGTTGCCTTTACATTTCCATGAATTTATGTAGGATTGAAACCTAAGATTGGACACTTGGGTTGCTTGACTACAACTTTTGAACGTTTCAACACATACTCTGTCAGTTACAAACCTGACAAAATTTCCTATCTCTACGGGTCTGGAGAAAAAATAACCGCTAAACAATGCCCAATAATAGTTTGGCATCAATAATGACGGTGGGTAAAGTGCCATAGCAATAGAAACCAATAAACGGACCTCCAATGCCAACCAACAAAAGTGAATACCTACAAGACGTACTCAGTTCTCATAAAATGAATCATGTCCAGACCCTAATGGACAAATACCTTACAAAGCGAGACTTTGTAAAAGCCGCTCTTAGTCTTAAGTACTCTGACAAGAAGGCAACAGAACCTATAAATTCTGGATCCTATGCCAAGCATACAGCAATCAACACAAAATTTGACATCGATGTTTGTATTCCATTTAAACGAAACAGTTTTGATACGTTGGAGAAAATGGCAGATGATGTTTACACCTACTTCCAAAATGAGTATGTCGATTCACAACTGATAAAACCAGTGCGAAAGCAACGAGTTAGTGTTGGACTCACATTTGTCATAGATGGTGAAGAAATACAAATGGACATCGTTCCAGGGAGAGAAATCAATGTGGACGAGTATTCGAATACAAATGATTTGAAACTATTTGTCAGGAAAAAAGATGAAATCCCTGCTTCCGAGACAAAAACCAATATTAAAAAGCATATCGATCATGTCAGTGGGAAGAATGCTGAACGCGATATAACCAGACTGCTCAAAATTTGGAAAGTCTCGAATAGTAAAAAGTATAAATCATTCTTCATCGAATTGTTCACGATTCGAGCGTTTGAGTATAACTCAAGCAGCATTCCAAACGGATTGTGGCCAAAATTGGAAATGGTAATGAAATTCATTAGAGAGAATGCAGAGACCATTCAATTAAAAGATCCTGCTAACTCAAACAATATTGTTTCTGACACGCTAACTGCGGGAAAGAAAACCAGCCTTGCAAACGACATGAAAAATATGTTGCGAAAAATTGAGGAGGACAGTGACAACATTAGACTATACTTCCCTATCAACGATGATTTTGGAAGTCATCCAAACTCCAGTAATGAGCAATCAAAAAATACGGGGCCTTCAGTTTTGAAAACACGAAGCTTTGGTTAGATGGTGGACAAAATTGTCCTTTACAACGAATTTTTCTCCGCTCAGGAGAGAATTGAACTATACTCGGTTTTCGCACAAAAAAGCGAGAATGTATCAGGACAAATAATCGTTCAAACCGAAAAAGGCCCACTCCCTTTTTCCGTAGAAATACCCTTAGGCTATCCATTAGGGAATTCTAGGACATCAATTGTGTTTACCTGTGATAGCATTTCTGGATATGAACATCAGAATTTTGACAATTCCATATGCCTCCACCCCTCTCCGACCAACTGCATAGAAGAAAAGCTACAAGAGGAAATCAATCTCCTATATGAGTGGATTGACTACTATTATGTTGAAGAGAGTCGTGATTCCAATTATGGTTATCTTCTTACAAGCCCAAACAACGTTTGTTTGCTCTTTGACGAAACCCCAAATAGCCTAATCAAAAATGATTCTGGGTATTTCTTATTCAAGTCGTTTGGTAGGGATTCGCTGACGGGGGTTGAACGAATAATCGTTACTAAGATAGGAGTTCATGATGCGGGTTTTGCTAACCACTTTTTGGAGTACAAACAAGAAAAGCCGCTAGAAGGCATATGGATTTACATTAAGGATGAACCCGTTATAGAAAGACGAAAAGCCGTATTGTCTTGGGAAGATTTGCAACCATATCTGACATCTACGAATGTTGATTCCATCTACCAGTATCATCGTGATGTCATGCGTGGTAGAAATAAGCCGGATAATTTCCTTGTGCTTCTCGGTCATGATATCCCCACAGATAACGGACACGAGATACATTGGGTATGTGTACGAATAAACACATCTAATCTACCTATTGAAGGTGTCAAAATCAGTGGAGAATGGCGAGGTCAGTCTACCAACCAACGGCTGGATTGGTGTAGCACAGTAAATTGTTCATATGCGCGTTATTTTGGAAGAGGCAAGCTGTCTGATGCTATTACCTTAAAAAACATCCTTCTAATTGGAACTGGAGCGATTGGAAGTAGTCTGGCTAAAACATTGGTAAGAGGTGGAATTAGACGCCTAACAATCATAGATTTTGATGTGGTTGAAGCTGGAAACATATGTCGTTCAGAATTTACCTTGAATGACATCGCTCATCCCAAAGTATATGCACTCATTAGCAAGCTGATTGCTATATCTCCATTCGTTGATGTTAAGCCTCTTTTACATCTCGATAAACGACTGCCAGATGACCCACATTATATTCAAACAAAAGAGTTCCTCAACAGTTTCGAATTAATTTTTGATTGCTCTACCGATATGGAAATTGCTTACATGATGGACAAGATGAGCCTAAGTGCTGAAATTTTCAATTTGTCGATAACGAATAAAGCGAATGAACTTATTTGTGTTCACGGGAAAACAACCATTTCAAAACAAAAGCATCAGATTTTCGAAACCCTTTCCCCGGAAAGCCAACAAGCCAATTTCTACCCTGAGGTCGGATGTCAGTACCCGACTTTTGAGGCTGGGTACACCGATCTTAATGCGCTACTTCAATTTGCAGTAAAGAACATTAATCACAAATACGAGAAGGGGTTTTCCCAAAGCACTTTCGTCCTTCGCCCAATCGAATCTGAACACAACTACAAAATTGTTGTAGATGAATATTAAGTTCCAACAACCAAAGCTAGGTCTCACCTTGCTTTTACCTGAAAAAATTCTTCAGCAAATTCAACATTTGGCCAGCCAGCACTACCCAAAAGAATTTGGAGGCATTTTTCTCGGTTCCTCGGTTGATGAGACTACAACTCTCATTTCATGTAGCGTCATCCCTGATAAGTACGTGAGTGACAAAACCAGTTTTACCCGACACCCTGACAACTTGAATGATGAAATACACAGAGCTTATAATGAATCAAATGGTCAAATCAACTATTTAGGAGAATGGCACACACACCCAGATGGAAGCCCTAACTACAGTACAAAAGACCTAAATACAATGAGGGACATTGGGGAATCTGATACAGTGGTCACGGACCATCCACTCCTGCTAATCATGGGAATAAAACGTTCCAAGTGTGCTATCAAACTTTATATATTACACAATAAATCATTATTCGAATATGGGCAAGCTAGACATTAAGCAACTCTTCCTAGGTCTTCAGCGCGAGATGATCGCTGAAATGCAAACTATTAGGGAAAATATCGACCACGCCCCAACTATGGGAGACGGTTCTGAAAGTGTTTGGGCAACTTGGTTACGAACCAACCTTCCGAATAGATATAACGTTGACAAAGCGATTGTCATAGACCATGAGGGAAATCAAAGCGAAGCCATCGATGTAGTTATTTACGATCAACAATACACCCCTTTTGTATTGTCCAAGAACAGCGTTAAGCTAATTCCAGCAGAAAGTGTTTATGCGGTATTTGAGGCGAAACAGGATATAGATAAGGCTCATATTCTTTATGCCGGTGGGAAAGCAAAAACCGTGCGGTCGCTAAAGCGAACTTCAGCCAAAGTTGTGGACAAAGGGGTTGTTAAGGATGCTCCAGTGTTATTCACAATAATGGCTGGAATCCTGACTCTTGGAAACGGATGGAAAAAATCCTTGCCCGATAATACTTTCTTCTCAAATGCAATGGGTGAACTCAAATCAGGAGAAGAATTAAATCTCGGTTGTGTCCTTATGGGTTCTTCCTTTGACGCTAAATACAATCCTTCGCTTGAAATTAAGTTTAGTACCGAAGAAGAAAGTCTAATATTTTTCTTTCTAAGACTTACTGAAGAACTACAGAAGCTTGGCACCGTTAGGCCTATTGACTTGAGAGCATATAGTCAAGCCCTAGATTCAATATAAATCCATGATAGGAGATGCCCACATATTAAAAGTCATCAAGCAGAAAAAACTAGAGCCGCTAAGCAAGACTGACCCAAGGCTTAAACCACTACTGAATACCTTAAAATCTTGGGCGGGAGAATCTTTAGCAGGCAACGTTACTTCTGGAATTAAGGTGTCTGGATCGACAGCAAAAGGAACAGCTTTAAAAGGAAAAGCTGATCTTGATTTGCTTATTTCCTTAAAGGATTCTACCAAAGGCACATTAGAAGGCAGATACGACTCTCTGTTCAAATATTTGCAAATTCATGAAGAGAGACTCGGTATCACGAAGAGACGAAGACAAAATGTCTCCATTCGTGTCTATACTAAAGATTATAAAATAGATCTCGTTCCAGCCAAAAAATTACCAGGCGTGCATAATTGGCATTATATACTCGTCAGAAGAGATTCCAAAAATCGTACTAAGACTAATGTAGATTTACATATTCAAACGGTTAAAAAGTCTGGTAGACAAAATGAGATTCTTGCCACTAAAATTTGGCGGGACAATTTAAAATTAGACTTTCCTTCAATCTATCTTGAACTTGTCGTAATAGAGAGTCTTCGTAACAAAGGAAAAGACCAAATTGCTCTAAACTTCACCAGAGTACTTGAGTATTTGAGTACTGACTTTGTCGACAAAAAAGTTGTAGATCCCGCAAATGCCGCTAATACAATTTCAAACCTGCTGAGTAAAACTCAGAAAAAGACTATCGCCACTCAAGCTAGACAAACACTCAAGGAGCGTTTTTGGGTCAACAAAATCTGGTAGACGAAGCATCATTGCTCTTATCTTTATCATACACAATGGACGTAATTTGTTTACAAGAAGAAGCCTTTTACAAACTTATTGAAACAGTAGTTGACCGTATCAATGAGAAGAAAGGTATTTCCGAGAATCGCTGGATTCGTGGTGAAGAAGCCATGGAGGTGTTAGGCATCAAGAGCCGGACTACGTTGCAGAAACTTCGTGATGATGGTTGGATTCGCTTTTCGCAGCCAAATAAGAAGATAATCATGTACGATAGAGCTTCCATATTGGAATACCTTGAGAATCACGCAAAAGACTCATTCTGATGACTGACAATGACGGTAATGAAATGGATGCATCTGAGCTCGAGGACGACTTTGATGAAGTCGAATTCGAGGTCGGATTCAATCAAGGATATACGATGAGTGAATTAGACTCTGAGCTTGCTCTAGAGCTTGATAATGGCATAAAAGAAGCTACTAGTCATTCGAGTGGTTTTGTGGCTGGCATTCGGGAGTTCTTGCGGTCTCGGGAGGTTCAAAAAAGTCGTGAAGATGAATTGAATGAATTACGTAACGGCAAGACAAATCGGAATCTGAACAGAGACCGATAGGGATTACGTGTTTGCTCTAGGTAAAACTGGACGGTTCCGTATTTAACAGGTAGAATGAGTAGTAAGGAATGGCATTCAATTTTTTTGACCATTACTGGTTAAACTTAAAATAGCACAATTCCTTATTTTAAGTTCGTCAACTAAGTTAAAATAACGTCCTTTGTTATTTCAACTTCAAATCCTATGAAACCTTTCAAATCAGGCAAATTCATACAACAGTATAAGTACAAGAGTTTCCTTCCAACATTATTGAAGGAGACTTTTGATTGGAGGAGTGCAACTGTCCTTAGTCTATTGGAAAAGGCATCAGCCCAGTTAGGAGAATTGAACTCGTATAGTAAAACTGTGCCTGACATCAACTTCTTTATTGAGATGCATAAGGCAAAGGAAGCTACCACCTCAAGTAGAATTGAAGGAACCCGAACAAGTATTGATGAAGCGGTTCTCTTTGAAAGTGATGTGAATCCTGAAAAGAGGGATGATTGGGAAGAAGTTCAGAACTATATCAAGGCTCTTAATCACTCGCTGGCAAGATTAGGCGAACTTCCCCTTTGTATTCGTCTGTTACGAGAAGCACATGAAATATTGCTTTCAGGTGTTCGTGGTGAGAATAAGTTGCCCGGAACTATTAGAACAAGTCAGAACTGGATTGGTGGTGCAGATATTAAAAGTGCCATGTTCATTCCTCCACATCATAATGACCTTTCAGACCTTCTGACCGACCTTGAGAATTTTTGGCATGAAGAATCTTCGGAAATGCCTTTGCTTATCAAAACAGCAATCAGTCACTATCAGTTTGAGACAATCCACCCTTTTCTTGACGGAAATGGAAGGATTGGCCGATTGCTTATTACCCTACAATTGCTGGACTCACAGCTTTTGGACAGACCAACATTATATATTTCAGACTTCTTTGAAAAGAACCGTTCTGCGTACTATGATGCACTTATGACAACTCGTGAATCTAACGACATGGATCATTGGTTGCGGTTCTTTCTTACTGGTGTTATCGAAACTGCTAAGAGTAGTAAAAAGACATTCGTTCAAATTGGAGCATTACGCAAATCATATAATGAACGAGTTGCACAGTTAGGTAGAAGGTCAAAACTAGCCGATGCTTTAATTCTGAAAATGTACTCAAACCCAATCATGTCTCCTAGAGAGGTTGAAAGTGAATTGGACATTGCACCTGCTACAGCAAATAGCTTACTTAAGGCAATGGAAGAAATTGGACTAGTTGAAGAAAAATCAGGAAGAGCAAGAAACCGACTGTACGTGTTGCATGAGTATTTGGGGATTTTTGAGTAACCATACTTCAACTAGTATTATGGAGGGTTTTGGTTTATAAACAAACCCTTTACAAATCTCAACGACCATTGAGGTTTCTTGTTCGTTTGTTTCTAAGCTGAACCCAATGTGTCTGACTTTCATCCTGTCTCCCCCGGAATAGTACGTAGTACCGTGCAACCTATCCTCATCCAAGCTCCAAAAGTTGTCTGATTTGAACAAGATATTATCATGCCGGAGAAGAATAGAACTTCGACTGTATTGACCAAAGCTTTCATTGTACAAATGACATATTACTTCTAGGCGGCTCCTTATCGATTTCAAGTCCAATACAGACCACCAAATTTTGAGAAACGATGTCATCGACATCCAAGAGAACCAAAACCTTGGATATCTCCTCCATATTATGTTGAAGATTTCCGGTTGGTCTTACTACGATTTCCTGAAGTTGGTGAATCAGTTGCATAACACTTCTCTAATATATTTATCAATTATTTAGCTGCCCATTCATTTTAATTCGGCACTTGTTTCTTACCATAAATGGTTGGACAAAGCCACAATTACGCTCAAAAGTTACCGCACATTAAAAGCGGCAACCCCATTCCGCTTAAGTGATGGGAAAGAAACTAGCGGTAAAGGGCTTTTTTCTTTTGCTAGATAAATCACTGGAAGATCGGTTGATGTTAAGAGTAAAGAGACGATTTTAAACTTTTCGGGATTTTCCACAAATTCCCCAAGCAAATTTTGGTTTTTCAATAGCCATTCATGTCTTCTTGCATGCTTGTGAACCCATGAATCAGCCTCTGTCCTACCCAAGTACTTATCCATTTCCGTCTTCATTTCATGCATGACCCTCGCCCCAACAGTATTTTTACATTCTATGGAGTAGAATACTCTACGTGTTTTATCGATTGCCGCAATATCAATGTCGCCAAACTTTCGGTCTTCGTCCAGCCCGCTTAATCTGAAGGGTTTAACCTCATGCGGAACTATTTCCAATGAAGTTTCTTGACCGAGCCAAGTCGCAACATCATTCCTAAAATCCTTTCCTTTTTGAACATTGACCCCCTTGATGAAGGCACTCAGTTTACCGCCATCCTTAGCCTTCAATCTTCCGGTCTGAATTAGGAATTGGAGATTGTGAACACAGTCTATCATATGTCGATAACTCCAAAGACATTTGTCATTTAAGTCTCGGATGATTGGTTTACGTAGATAGGACAATTCTCTATTATATCGCCATGGATATATGTCTCCTTGCTCAAAACCTTTCGGGACTTTGACTATTGACTTGCGAGGGTACAAGCTCAACAGTTCTATTGCCGTGTCCACTTCCGATTCAGCCATGCTTTTCATCTTTCCTGTCAATTTCGCTAAATCATCAACATCCTTAATTGCTACTGAATCACCTCCATCGATAGCTATCTCTGCTAAGGCCCACATAACCTTTAACAGAGCGGTATACTCAATCCCAAATTCCTCTTTAAACGCTTCATCCAGCTTAGTGGCCATTAATGGCTTGTCACGAGGTTTTTCGCTTACCTCTGGTCGACCTTCAAACGCAACATCAAAATTCTCTTGAAAGTTGACAATGGACGATTCTGCCATGGCATGTGAAAACGGTTTCAGGTAATTGGATAGAAACTCCGATTCCGTTCCAATTTGACCAGAAGGCAGTAAGCCCATTTGGGGATCATCCATCCCAAGTTCTATTGAATCCGACATCATCCCCCATTGGAATACCTGTTCCATAAGGGCTATCAACTCATCTAGGTCATCAAGGTTCACCCATTTGTCACCCGTTCCAGGCTGCGCGGCCACAAATTCTATCAAGCAACGAACAGCGAGTGTAGTTTGTACAAACTCCTTATTAGTCTTTACTAGTTTTCCCACTTCCGAAGCAAAGTCACTGCAACAGGAAACTTTTGCTGGAATATCTATTTCCTGATACTCTCGCTTCTGAATACAGCCTTCATGCATACTCATAAGCCATTTCAAGAGGGTTTCGCTTGGATATTTTTGCATTTTGAGGACAATCTCGTCCACCAACTTGGCCACGATTCTGTTGCAAAGTTTCTTTTTGTCTTCAATGTTGTCGATTGTCTCTGGTATTGGCGATTCCAAGTCCAGTTTGTCTACTAAGTTTTCTAGAATGTGTGACACATCACTTTCTTGAATCGCTCTAAAAGGTAGAATCCACCTGTTATCCAGTCGAAGGTCTCGGCTAGAATCTACAACGATTATCATTTTAGCCGAGGTTGGTATCATGATCTTCTTGACCCATGTATCAACCAAGTCTATTTCTGGGTATTCAAGTTCAGAGGATTTAAGTAAATCCGACATCCCGGAAAGGACACTTCTCATTATTTTTTGCTCCCCCACATTGTTTGACTTCATCAGGTCAAACATGATTTTTTCGGATAACTTAACCATAAGAGAAAGACTCTCGGGCAAACACTCAACTTCAATGTCCGTTTTTGAACTCTTTATCTCATCAACAACAGATGGGTGAATAATACCGTCTTCCAGTTCTATCTCGATTTCGACAGGTTGATTGGCCGTAAATTGATTTAGATACGGCTTCAACTCGTCTTTCATTCTGAAAATCCAATAGACTATGGCCTCGGAGAAAATGTTTATCATCCACTTATCAGCTGGCTGCTTCGCTTGCGTATTTTTAACCCACAACGGAGAAGAAAAACATTCAAGAACCAATTCGTGTCTGGCGCCATTTTGTTCTCTAAGTCCATAAATCGGTGCAAAGTCCTTATACCTGGTAACCGGAGCCAACCTTATTTCTCCATTGAAACGCTGACGAACGGAGTGTTCATCTCTATGCCCCTGCACCTCCCTTTCAAAATCATTGGACAAACCAACGGAGAAGCTCATAAATGACATTTTTGGAGCATCTGATGGAGTAAGTGATTGTCCATTGGTCCTGTAATATGAATACGAATCAAGTATTCCAAACAACGGCATAGATGGAACCGAAGAGTTAGAGTACGTAGCTGTTCGAACGTTCGCAAACTTCCATAGACCTAAAGCATCTAACTCCTCAGAATGCACAAGAGTCTCCAGCTCACCGTATTTGAGAACAAGCAGTTGGTCCAAATCATTTTTTGAGCCGTTTGTAGAAAACGAATAATAATCAACTGTAAAACTCTCGCCAAGAATATTGAGAATGAAGTATCTGTATGGATAATCAACATTCAGTTCATTTCTTAAGAAGTCTATTACGACATTGACTCGCTTATCCCGAGGCTTTCTTTTTCCCTTACCAATATTCTCAAATGCATTGCGTTGGTCTTCCGGATTACTCATCCCCGGCATAATGAAACGGACGTAGGCCAACTTGTCGTTATCAAACCTGTATACGCTTTCAAAAAGTTTAGACTCTGAGGGGGGAAGTTGTATACTCGTTTCAGCCCAGTCAATCTTTGTCAATAGCTTTTTTGAATTATCCCATTGTGTTCCAGCAATAAGTTCCAAGAGCATATCTTGACAACCAAATTCCATCGATTGCTCTTTTAAATACTGTAATAGGCAGTCAACAATTGCTGTAGGCAAAGCAAAAACATATTCACCATCAATAGTTTTGACAATCGGTCTTCGTAAAAGTGGGTTGGAATCGGCATCGTCACCATACAAGTCCTTATCCTCCCTATCAACAACAAATGCCTCAAATGCTTGAATTGATGAATTGACGGTATTAACCAAGTCTTTTATCTCATCTTGACTAAATGTCACAACCTGCTTGAGAAATTCCAGTCGACTTCTTTCAGGAATTTCGATTTCTGTTTCTATCGGTTCTTCAAAAAGATTTCGGGTTAGGCCAGCATTGGAGGTAATGCTTTCGCTAATTGCAAGAATAAGGGTAGTAGCTTGCCCTATTCTATGTTTAAATTGGATTGGCAACTGGTTCTTTTGCAAAAAGATTGCCTCTAGGGTGGTTCGCAGAATTCTTGTCCCGCCTGTGGTAAGTCCAGGGAGGACCGTGTGGTCTCCTCCATACCAACTAATGTTCTCAGAGAAAAAAGAACTTACTGGATCTTCTAAATAATGATCTGTCAGGTTCTCTTTGAAGAACTTTAACAAACTAGAAAATTGAATTTCAGGCTTAACAGATGTCTGAATAGATCGTGTCAGTTGCCTTGCAATAATTTCGAAACGAACATTCTTGCCATGGTTCTGAGGAACCAGTTGGCAAGCAGCGTTAATTTTCAGTAGATCATCCGTGTCATACCGTGATATTAAATCTCCCAACGGAGTTGAGGAGTTCGGTTTCGAGAACTGTTGCTCCTTTTTGATACAACATTTCTTGAACTTTTTTCCACTACCGCAGGGACAAGGGTCGTTTCTTCCAATCTTAGCCGCCATTCGTCATCTTTTAAACCATCACATATACTTCAATTTCAGAACACTCGCCTTCAAGATTTTCAATTCTGTCGATACGTTCACAATGTAACAACAACTTAGCTTATATGTCAGACAGGAATTTAGTCAAAACTTCCGTGCATAGTTCATTCGGAATCTTCGACCTTTCATAATTCCCTTTCAATCCTTGAGTTCCACTATGACTTCCCTTCGGTGCTGATTCATGACACTTCGCCCGAGGCTTGCACATCGGCCTTGGTTTCCAGTTCGAGTTGTTCGTCCAGATGTCAGTTGGTTTCATTCGGAAGTCTCCGTATTGGCAATACGTGACCGTATGCCTGAACGGTAGGTTCTGCATGAATTTTTGATGCCTCAGTTTACCGCGTGGATTCTCGATGTACCAGATAAGGTTCGGGTTGAGCTTCTGGTAATATCGGATGAGTTTGAGTGTCTTCTTGACCAGCTTGATTCCAAGCAAAGCTGTATCTGTTACGGGAACAGAGTTTTCAACTTTTCCCATTCAATGCTTCCAAGGAGAAGATTTTTATATTCAATTTTTCTGCGGCCTTGCCGACACCTCCGCTGCCGGCAAATAATACTAAAGTATACACACCACCAAGCTGGCATGATCAGAACGCGAATTCCAGAATTCAAATATTGTCAAACGAACATTTACCCTCCGCTATGATCAACTAATCTCCAATCCCATTTTTAAAAACACCACGCTAAGCGCGACTAATTTTTGAAAAAGCAATTTCCGGTAGAAAAGCGGTTGAAACCGTTTCGGAACTGAATTCTTCCAATTGATTTCCAAAACCATTTCAAATACATTACCGCATTTTCCTAATACGTTGATTACACCAACAGCATTAGAAAAATGCTATGGCGGAGCCAATTCTCTTCTGTGGCTCACTTCTGCCAAAGCAGCAAATTAAAATCGGAAGTCATGAATTACAAACATTAGATAATCTGTCTTCCTCTTGACCTATAGATCTTGTTTCACGACCGTAAAACTCCGAATCGCCTCTCCAATAAATAACTGCCCGAAATAGATGCCCTGTGCAAGATTGGACATGTCAATCTCAAGCTTTCCTGCTTCTTGAGCAATTACAGATGGCGTCAATTGACGGCCGCTGGCATCATACAGATGTAGCTGGTAATTGCCATGGCTTTGACCTTGCCAAGTGAGGGTAGTGGCTGAGTTTGTGGGGTTGGGGTATATTGTTAATTCGGTTGAGTTGGTCTCTACCTCTTCTACTACAGAAAGTGTACCGCACCGGTCTGTGAAATCGTCACCTACCCATTTGGCCACCCGAAGGATGGTATCATTATTTATGGTTCTGAAGCCCCCTCCGATATAGAGTTCTCCTTGATGAACAGTAATCGCGCCAATAGTATTGTCGAATACATCACCGAAGCCACACCATTCTTCTCCATCCCACTTGGCAACATAGAGGGCATCCACTCCTCCTGCCTGTTGGCAAGTACCTACAGCGTAGAGTTCACCTTCAAACACTACCATGTCGCGCACATCGCAGCCCAAACCTCCGGGTTCATAGATGCCGCCTCCCACATCCAACCATTCCTGTCCATTCCAACGGGCGATGTTCGGCCCTGGATTACCGTTTCCGGCAAAGAACCGACCACCGACAAACAGGTATCCCTGATAGATCTCGAAGCAGTTGACAGAAGCGATTCCACCACGAATGCCGTTACCCACCTTGTGCCATTGAGAACCATCCCATCGGGCAATGCGGTCAATGTCAAGTTCAGTATTATGCATATTGCCTCCGATGTATAGATCTCCCTGATATTCTATAGCACAAGCCGTTGCACTAACGCCCCATTTTGTTGTATCGATGGCACTCCATTGCTGACCGTCCCATCTAGCTACCCGACTTGCAGCAACTGAACCTATGGTGTCGAACCAACCAACGGCAATAAGATCATCCTCAAAAATACCCATGCCCAATACAGCTGAATTGCTGCCGCCTCCGAGTAACGACCATGCTGAACCATTCCAGTATTGTATATCACAGCTTCCTGCCGCAATCAGGTTTCCGTTGAATTTGGTAATAGCCAAAACAGGTCCCATTCCACATCCATTGTCTATCGAATCCCATTCCATTCCATTCCATTTACTGATTGGGTTATGTGAGTTATTATAAACCTCAGTCCCCACGTACAATTCAAGTCCATCCGAATACATCACTCTAGGATTCAACGACAACCCTGTATCAACTGATTGCCAATTCTGTGCCCTAATATTTGCAGAATAGGACACCAGAATACATTGAAACAAACCGAACCATCTGGTTATCTTATCCATGTTTAATCACTTTTTTCGTAACCATTATGTCCCCTGCAAGAACCCTGATGAGATATGTGCCTTGCGGAAAACCAGTAAAATCAATCTCCTCACGCACCTGACCATATCGTTTTCCCATGTTCAACGTTTGCATTCTCCTTCCCTCAATGGAATAAATTTCCATTTGCACTTTTTGCGAACCATCAATCTCAAACTCAACGGTAACGGAATAAGAGGTGGGATTTGGATAAACTGCAACTGGAAATGCGAAGTTTACATTCTCCATGTCTTCGACACTCATAAAATGGGTATTGGCACTAAACCTTACGAGGAATGAATTACCTGGTAACCCGTTGTTTGATGGGGTTAAATATGCATTTGGACAGCAATAGAGGTAATCGCCACCTCCATGACTGGCGTATCTATTGAAGTCATCGCTCGCGGTATAACCCGTAAAATAGTAAAAGCGATTATTCGCATCCGTACTGTAAACTGTCAGCGCATTAGCCCGATCCAAATTATTCATTCCATAAAGTGTAGAGTATATCCGAACAGATGGGTCGGTTTCAAATATTCCAAAAAGACCATCTGATAAACCTGCACGTTCAAACTGTTTGTACCAGAATGATCCGCCCTCGTTACACTCCAATACCAGATCCCCATTCAAATCATCATCAGGATAACTATAAGACTCACCGCAGAATAATAAACGGTCGGTATATTCCTCAATATCTAGGTCATAAATGGCATCTGCCAACTCTCCGCCATAGTAGGTGGCCCACGTAAGATCCAATGAAGGATTGAACTTTGCGAAAAATCCATCAGAATCACCACCACGGTAATGTCCTAATCCAAGCACGCTGTTCCCTTGGAAATAACCTCCGGATTCTGGACACTGTGGAAAATGACCCGTAGTGGGAACTTCACAAAGACAAGTTGAACAAGCTGCTGTAGAACTTGAGGTAGAACCGGCAACATAAATGTTGTTCTGAGCATCGATTTCAATGGCGTAGCCTGCATCATCTCCATTCCCTCCATAATAGGAACAGAAATCGAGCACCAAAGAAGAAGTGAATTTACCTATGAAAGCATCCTTACCGCCTCCGTGGTCATTCTGATCATACCCTCCTCCATCGCTAATCGGAAAACCTGAAGCACTATACGTCTCTCCTGTTATAAAAAGGTTTCCAGTTCCGTCAAAGGTCAGGTCATGGATCTCATCAAATGCACTTCCACCGTAGAACGAACTCCATTGCAGCTGCCCTGTGGTGCTGAAGCGGGCAATGAAGCCATCGGTTTCTCCTCCAGTTGCAACTGAATTATCATAACTGCTGGAAGTATTGCATTTAGGGAATCCAGCATCGCCAGTGGCAGGAACTGCACAAGTGGTGGAAGCATAGGCATCGGTGGAGGTAGAGCCGACCACATAAATGTTGCCAGAACCATCTGCGGCAATAGCTCTCCCTATCTCGTTTCCGCTACCACCGAAGTACGTACTCCAACGATCACCTAGTATTCCACCGTCTAGATTGTCGAGGGAAATGAGAAACGCATCTTGTCCTCCTCCAAGCGAACCGTCAAAATAACTTCCAGTTTCATTAAAGGTTGAGAAGTCAAGGCTGCTGGTATACCCTGTAATATAGACGCTGCCCGTTTCACCGTCTCCCACGTTGACTGAGGCATATGCTCTGTCATTATCTGTACCGCCCCAGTAGGTGGTCCATTCAAGTTGATCAGCATTTGAGACCACCCCTAGTGTTGCTCCGTCAGCGGATCCGAAACGAGCGATGTAAGCGTCCTCGCCACCTCGGTTGTACCCAAATACTGCTCCTATCGAAGTTGGAAAATCAGGACTGCTTGTAACCCCACAGTTATACAAGTTCCCGTCCTCATCCAATGAAAGACTAAATCCTTCATCATACTCTCGTCCTCCAAATTGAGTTGACCATTCTGGATTACTGATGTGTCTTGGTTCAGCAACATATTCCTCACCCAAAGTAAAGATCAACACCTCTGCGGGGTTGTAACTTCCGATATTGACAAACCGCACCGTATCTCCGGTAACACTCAGATCCCAATCAGGTTGCCAGCCAAGTTCAACTGCCGCACCCACGGTATCTATTTTCAAGGCGGTGGGTTTGGGGAAAATGTAGGTACCGATACTGCTGGTCACAATCAGCAATCCCAATGACTGTATCACCTCCACGTTATCTGCTCCTTCAAAGGTCATGAGTATATCTTCCGGGTCGCCACCGGGGTGTATCACAAATTCAAACTTCATCCAACTGTTATTGCCTTTTATGTGAAGGTCGGTATTTTCATACAACTCAGGATAGACCACTCTGTTGTACGAAGGTGTAAGGGTCACGCCATCGGGGCAATGGGCGTAATAGTAATTGTAATGATGCGAGTTGAGTCCCATGCCCAAGGGTTCGGCCTCTCTGAACGTTTCGAGGAAGTGGATGTCCACCCGCGCCAAGGTATCGGGTATGGCGGCCACGGTATCTATCTTGGCGTGGACGAATGATAGGCGATTATCTCCGCAATACATCATGGGGCTGGCCTGATGGCTGTAGATGCCAACGTCTGGTCGCGGTGCACCATCGGTATCTATTATCTGTCCGTTGTTCACCACAAAATCGAGCGATGAACGGGCAGTGTCCTCCGGCAATACCGTTATGTATACCACCAAGGTGTCCGTGGCCACGCAGCTATTTTCTCCAGTCACTTCCAACACATATTGGGTTTTGGTGGTAGGGTAGGCGCGTGTGATGGCCGAATCAGACTCTTCCACGGTGGCAGAGGGTACCCATGTGTAATCCCAATCTGGTTGCACCATGACTCCGATGGCTACGGTATCGCCTGCTACCATCACACGATCGGGCCCTGCATCGGCACTGAGACCGCTGAAGTTGCCCCATGTGTATGCACCATATATGGATGTGGTCTTTTCGGTACGTGCCGTTCCTGTCACCACTGTTCCGGCCTCTGCGCCATTTCCCAGATTTTTCCATTGCGTACCGTTCCAAGCGCAGACGTCAGGGTCGCTGATACTAGAGATGCCGCAGGCTACATCGCGCCAACCCAGTGTAACGTAAACATTTCCAGTGCCAGCGATCCTGTTGAACATCCAATACTGCGAACGGTCGAGATAGGCAATAGATCCGTCACGGTTGCTGTGGATGTAGTCGGGGTCAGAATCCTCGTCAAAGTATTCAGCTCGGAAGGCATGAGAGGTGGAGCTGGGCGCGCTGATCGTTAGCGGCTGGTAGATACCGTTCCGGCCAATAGGAAAGGAAAAGCCATCGTTCCCCACCTTCTCCACGGGGCCTTGCACATGGCTGGCATCGGAAGCAGACGAAACAGTAGTGTTGTCCAGTACTTTTACAAGACCTGTGTCAACTGCATGAATTACTCCTTGCATCAGGACCATTGAGTTGCTTACCTGCATGGTGCCAGTCAGCCGTGCGTACCCAGACGGTTTATTAAAAGTGATGGTCTGCACATCGCAGACCCCACTTTGCTCCAAAGCGAGGGTTTGTACACCTAAGCCCGCCACTATGAAATCGCCTCCCGAAGTACCTCCCAGTATGATGTCGCCCGACTGTTGATCGCAGTAAATGCTTCCCATGGCCACGAACTCATCATAGGCTCCAAGAATGAGGTCATTGGAGGTGGTAGTTCTGAGTTGAAGGGTGGAAAATGCCGTGTCAGGGTTGGTGTAGGCAAACTGCATTTCAGCTGAGCCAGATTGGACAATGGTGGTCGGGCCGCGGAAAACATTGCCCCCATTATTGTTGGTATTACCCCCTTTTTTCTCTAGGTACGCTGAGGAATTGAATTGATTGTTGGTCACTATCAACGAATTAGCAGAGATATTAGCAGGTGCATTTACCACCGCCCCATCAATGGTCACATCATCGAGGTCAATGGTCAGACTTCCGATGTTCGGGCCATATGTGCCTTCTGAGAGATAGAATTCCTGCGCATCGGCACCTTTGTTCAATATCACGCCTCCCCCAGTTCCTTGCTGTGTCAGTCCCATGATCTTCAGAAAACCATCCGTATATCCCGTACTTCCGTCAATTACGCCATTGCCACTTGTTTGGATCAGTTCGCAGGTACCGGAGGTTACAGCGATGTTCAGATCGCCTACACCGCTCTTGTTGATGATAATGTTGCCATCGACCTTCATCTTGGCCGAGCCATTTCCACCTGCCAATCCGAAACTGGTTCCTGAAGGTCCTTCATCATTGATCACCACATCCTCCTGAACATAATTATACGGGTATTGATAGGCCAAACGTATCCTTCTTCCAGAAATAGTTAATCCTGCAAAGCATGAATCTGCAGGATTGTTCCCCATGTTCATGTTGGCATTGGATGTGTTCTCCACATCCACGTGACCATAAAATTTATTTCCGCGCCACCAGGTAGACCCGCTGCCAGTGGTCTGATGGATCTTGACACTGTCTGTACATGTAGCGTATTGAACCGTAACGGTCGTGGCGGTCAGGTCCAACTTACAGTTCACTGTGGCATTGGTAATGGTCGTACTGTTGGTAGCACTCTGAACAATCTTTCCAGATGTTGTAGTTCCACCGTACATCAGCAGTTGGTCATTGACCGTCAGTGTATGATTATTAAGGTTCATCATACCGCTGTTGATACGATATCGTTCTATGGTCTTATCACTTGTCAGCGTAAGGTTATTGGATGCTGAATTAATGACAATGTAATCAGACGAACTTGGAACTCCGTTCGGACTCCAGTTAGTAGACGTGCCCCACGAAGTGTTCGTGGAACCTGTCCACGTATACGAAGTCTGAGCAAATAGAGAGAGGTTGAATACCGTGAGCGGAAAGAGGAGGAGAAGATTTTTCATGGTCAATATGTTTAGGTTCTGGTTGTCCTGCGTTGATGACGGGCGTTACTTTTTAATGGTTATGGATATGTGCCTTGGGCGACAGTAGGCCCTACCAAAGGGGTATTGGCATTGACCAATTTCACCCTGAAGGCAGAAACATTTTCGAACTGCCCTAGACCTATGGTCCATGCTCCCGGTTTTCCATATACATAGGTACTGTCCGGAAATGCCTGTACTTCCAATGGGAATACCCGGTCAACATAGTTGGTAAGTCCGTCAGGGCTTTCCATGATCACTCTGACGCTTGGTGCAGAGAAATGAAAATCGATCACGCACTCCTTTGGAGCAGCCTCCAGTGACGAAAGAGAGAGACTATTCGCATCAACATTTCCTGCCACATGGTAGTCGATACTCACAGGTGCCTGGGCGTTTGTGTTGAAGGAGATGATGGCCAAGGCCAACGTGATGAATGAGGATAACAGTTTCATGGTCAAGTGGTTTTGATTATAGACGTCCACAATGTCATAATTTTGACCGTATAGAACAGTCGATTTACCGTTACGAGTTATCAACGATCTGACCAGACGGATATTAACTGACTGTTATGTACTAATGCGTGCAACAATTCTGTCGTTGCAGGGTTTTGAACTTATCAGCTAGTGCATTTAGTCGTAATGTTTAGGCAACATCTCGACCTTAGATCTGTGAATAACTTTCTCCGATGATCAATGTTGAATTTTGTGCTTCTACGTGATATTCGTAGTCTTGATGTGGGATTTGGAGCTGGACACAACGGATTAAAACCTTTGAATGGTCGCTAAGCTTCCTGTAAAAAATAGAGAAAACACATATGTCCTGCTCGATGAAGATATTCTTCAAGATCTGAGGGACGATTCTGAGTTAAAGCGAAAGGCTTTCATCGAAAAACTTTCTCTCCACTCACGAAGTGGATACATATATTTCCAACGTTATCTGTCATACAAGCAGTTTCCGAAGTATGAGACCGTATACCTGCATAAGCTCATTGCGGAACGCTACTTAGAAAAACCAATTACTGACAAGAAGCTCTTTGTTCGATTTATCGATGGTGACCCCCTCAATGTCCAGTTAGCTAATTTGGAGTGGGCGCAGATGAAAACGATCAGAAGGGAAATGAAGGGAACCAGTTCTACGGGGTTCAGAGGCGTGACCAAAGACCGTGGTCGGTTCAGAGCCGTTATCTACGTGGGCGACAAGAAGCATGATCTGGGATTCTTCAGCTATGCTGAGGATGCGGCAGAGGCCTACAATGACAAGTCCCGTGAGCTGTTCGGTGAAACCGGGAGTCTTAACGTGATTGATGGAGGCAATAATCATTAGAACCCCGAGTCACTCAAAGGTCTGTTTGTTCATACCCCACTCTTGCAATACGTTCAAGTGACTGCATGGGAAAAAAAGGGAAATCCAAAAACTCTTCTTAGTGCAACCCTTAATAAGTCAGGCCTTTGAAATAATGTTGAAGAGGAACTGAAAAGGAACGTCAACTTGTTCAACCAATCTCGTTTTCTTGCGTACCGCGTATCCTAACCAATCCAGATACGCATGGAATCATTCAAACACGTTTCTTTAGATTTTCTTCGGCATTGTATATATGAGAAAGGGCTCAATGAAAAAACCCTCAAAGCCTACCAAACAGACATTAGGCAATTCAGAGAATTCTTGGCTCTTTCAGCGCCTGATATTCAGATTCTTGAAATTGACAAATCCATACTCCTTGCATACCTGAAGAATCTTCACGAGAAACAGTACAAGGTCAAATCTATTAAGCGAAAACTCGCTTGCATAAAAGCGGTCTTCAACTATTTTGAGTTTGAAAATGATGACTTCATCAACCCGTTCAGGAAAATCAGGATTAAACTTAAGGAACCATTTGTCGTTCCAACAGTGATGAACTTTAACGAGGTCAGAGCCATTTTTCAAAACCTGTATTCCCTGAAACTGGAAATATCGCCTTCCGATGTTTACCAATACCGGGCTCTAGTACGGGATTTAGCTGTTCTTGAGTTGTTCTTTGCTACAGGGCTCCGAGTTTCTGAGTTGACGAATCTGAAATATGACAATATCAACTTGGATGAGGGTGTACTGAAGGTGCATGGAAAAGGAGGAAAAGACCGTGTCATTCAGCTTTGCAATGCGGGCGTTATCAAATGCCTCAAGGAGTACGAATCGCTATTTATCAATGAGATGAAATCCACAGGCTGGTTTTTCATCAACCGACTTAGTAAAAGGTTGTCTGAACAGTCAGCCAGAAATACTGTGAAAAAGTATGCTTCCGCTGGAAACACTTCCAAGTTGATTACACCCCATACTTACCGTCACACCTTTGCCACCATGCTGCTAGAAGAAGGAGTGGACATCAAATACATCCAGAAACTTCTTGGTCATAGTTCAATTATGACCACTCAGATTTACACACATGTAACCTCTGTCAAACAGAGGGAGATTCTCGCGACCAAGCATCCCCGAAACCGAATGTCGATGATGGTCTAGTTATCCTATGCAGGATAACTGTCAATTATGAATGGTAAGGGCTTATGTTCTATAATAATACCGTACTACAATGAAACGCACCTGATAGAAGGATGTATTTACAGCATCCTACAGTCCGTCCAGACCAAACGGGTTGAAGTGATAGTGGTAGTATCTAATCCCTCTATTGTTGAACCAAATATCGATGATGAAAGAGTTTCCATACTAAGAGGAGAAAAAGCACTCAGTTATCCGGAAGCGATAAATTTTGGGGCTGAAAAATCCAATGGCAAATACCTGATCTTTTCTGATTCTGATGTTTTTGTCTCGAAATCATGGTTCACCTCATTAATTCACTTTTTTATCGCTAATGAATCGAAAGGTGTTGGAATTGCAAGTTCTAAGTTGCTCAATCCCGATAACGATTCGATTTTGGATTTCGGAATAGCGTTTAGCAATTACAATTCACCTCATTTACATCGTAGTCGAAGAAAGGACACGCCCTTAACCAACGAGAATCAGGCGGTACAAGCGGCTTGTTCAGCGTCCATGATGACCACTAGGGAAAAGTTCCATGCCGTTAGTGGGCTAAACACCAGACTTCCATACTCATACTGTGACCTTGACCTTTGCTTAAGGTACAAATCAAGAAATTGGAGTACATGGGTAGTCGCTGATGCAATTGCTTATCATCAGGGAGATTCATCCAAAATAATTTCAGGGACAAGTAAAAGCGATGTGAAATCAAGGTTTTGGGCTTTGAATGAAGGAAATATTAGCATCGACTTACCGGATTACTTCAAGAAACACTTCGAAATATTTAATCGATCATTTAAACTCTCAGATTCTTACCTATTAGTAGATGTCTCGACCGTTGTGGACCGGGACTGGTATTACGACATTTTCGTGAGCGACCTAGGTATTCCAATCAATGATATTTACCAAAAAGGATTTTCAACAAGGGATGCTTCCCATATTCCCCTTTATGGCTTTTTGGGTTGGAACGTTCTGAAATTGAGGTTTCCATTGTTGTTTTTTACCGATGATTTTTCTGCCTTAGTGCCGAACAAACTTTGGTGGGAAATTCGTCCTAAGGGAAAAGACATGATAATTGATAGGAACGCCAATTTTTGTTCTTCACTAGACATTATCAGAAATGATTACTAATTGGGACGAACGCGTTATTCGGGAATGTGAGTTTTTCGAAGGTAAACGAATAGAAATCTATCCTATTTATCTTGATGACCCAATACATAAGTGCTTCTTGGTCCGGTCTGATAAAAACTACAAAGTTCGATTATCAAAGAAGCAATACTCTCGGACCGTGCAGGCAGAATTAGATGCAATAAGACTGTTAGAGAAGCATGTTGAGTGGACACCTACTGTTTACTATTCTAACGTAAGCAATGCAAACAGAAAATTACTAGTTTATGAGTTCATTGAAGGCACCAGTCTAGACAAGATTGAAATCTCTGGACAGCAATTCGATAGCGATTCGATATGCAAACAGTTATCTCGAATCCTTAACCAAATTCACCAGATACCAGGAGATTATTTCGGGGAATTTGATGGTACGCATTTTGCCTCTTGGGAGCATTATCTTGGGTTTAAATTCGAAAATCACCTTAACAAATCGCTGGAATTAAACCTGTTGGATTTATACGACCTTAAACTGATTGAAAGTAGGATTTCTCGACATTGCGATTACTTCGCTCAAGTAACACCCACCTTCTTGCATTTTGACGTTAAACCCGCGAATATTGTGCTATCTGACGGGGGAACCGTGACACTTATTGATTTCGAACTTTCGAGATTTGGAGACCCTGCCATGGAGTATTCCAAAATGTTGACTGACTTTGGAACCACGTCTAACGTTAAAGATAAAATACTTGGAAAGTTGGCTTCAGACTGGTTCAATAATCTAAGTAAGGAACCAATAAATTTTAGCGAAATAGTGATGCTTTATCAACTCTACAATCAATTAGCGTATTATACAACAAGCCTACTTAAACACCATACACCACGTCCTAAACTCATACCATTAATTAAACAGCAAATACAAAGCATTAGGGATTCGGAAAACTTGTTCGTCCATCGGTAATGTTGGTTTTAGGTTCTAAGGCGTATAAGAATTCAGCAAACCTTTCGTTATCCATATTCAGAATCCGTTTTACTTGACTTCGGACTTGTTTACTCCTAATGCAGGTTTGGAGTTTTTCATCCACATCTTCCGATTTTAGTCGAGAGAACTGACGCAGCGAAATTGCCATATCCTCGAAAAAGTACAGGTATCTTTCCTCCATTCTATTATCAACTATGATGGTGCTTAACAGTTCTAAGGCGACCAAATATGACTCGTTCTTGACACTATGATCACTGGTCACTTTTCCTAGTAGGTAATGAGATTTCCAATACGACCTATTAGAGCTGTATCGTACACATAAATCAATGGCTATTTGCGCATAGTCTGCAGGTGATTCATTAGAATGGTTCTTTCCAAGATAAAAAACAAGACTCTTAACCATTGTCAGTTTAATCTTGTTAAACACGTCCATTCTTATATCAGCCCATAGAATACCTTGTTCAACATAATTCAATGATTCATCATACTTACCACGGATAAGGGATGTAAGCGCGCGATGGAAGTAGGCAGAAACCCTCCTTCTTTCTACGCTTTCATCTTTGGCTGCCAGAAACATCTTCCATGCCTCATCCCAATTGGCGAGGAGCTCTGTTTGTTTTTTCCGATTCTTGTAATAGATGTAACCTATGTCAATGAAATTCTTAATCATCAAAGAATGATCCTGTAATTCCGAAGCAATCTTCAGTGACTCACTTCCAACTATTTCTGCTTGTTCTGGATAATTGGCTGACTTATATGTGACACAAAGCCGATTAAGTATGGCTGCCTTTAATCTCTTTCTTTGAGCGTCCTCTGAGAATTCAAATCTTTCAAGCCTGTCAAGCTCTGATAAAAGCAGTTCGTGAGCCGAAGAATCTAAGTGGAGAGACAGAAATGAGTTGGAATATCTTATAACAAATTGGAAGTAATCATCTCCTAAAGAATAGAATCTCTTCTGATCACTTGACATAATCTCATACACCTGCTTGTAAACAGTCACTGCCATAGAAAAAGTCCCATAATCCTTTATCTCATCGCAAATCCTTGTAAATGCACGAATGATAGAGATTTGACCAAACCAGAGTGATGAAAACCTCTTTACTGCTTCAAAGAGTTTCAAGGAAAACGTGACCTTAAGTTCCCTTGCTACTTTTCCCTCAAATAAGCAGTCTAAGCCAAAACTTACAACATCACTATCTAAAGGATCGAGCGTATTTTTCGCAATGAACCATTGAGATGGATACAGCTCTTTCAAATTAAACTTATCAGTTATGATTAGTAGACGTGAACAAATTTCTTGATCGACCCCACTCGAAAAGAATGTTTCATAGAAGAAAGTTTGAAGTTTTTGATGGCGGAAAACCACCTGATTTGTGGATGTGACATCTAAAAAGCCAAGTTGAACAAGTTCTCGAACCTTATTAAGATGTATCTCCAACTCATCCAACAATGAGAAGGATACTTGTTGAAGTAATGCCAAGTACTTAAGCAAAACTTCAAACTTCCGCGACTCTACCTGTTCCTGTATAAAGCGCCAACGCAATAAAAACAGCCCCTCAATCCGTGGAGGAAGTTGTTTTAGGAGTGAGTGAAAACCATTTATGTCAAATATGTAGAAGTAGTCTTTTCTTTTTCGAATAACCCCCAAGTCAAACATATGAAGCAGAGTTTGCTCAATGTATAACGGAGATTTATCCAGTCCTTCTAACGCGAACGCAAAGGTTTTCGGATATTTCTCCCTTAGGTCTGGAATACAATGCGACACAAATTTTTCAGCGTCAGCAGTAGAGAAATCCAAAACTTCGAAGTCAAACACGAAATTGGTTCGTGCAATTCCTTTTTCCCGGACCAGATTAAACAACGTGCCAATATGAGATTGTTCTATCACAAAATCTGTATTGAAGCTAAGTACTAAGCAAATGCCAGAGGTCTTGCCTACGGATTTTCTGATTAACTCGTTTAATATTGCCCCAATGTCCTCATTGAAAAATTGTACGTTATCTATTACAAAAGCAAATTTGGAATTACTGATTTTTTCCACCAAATCATCGATTACAATCGAAAGGTTGTCTGACAAAAAACTATCCTCGTAGAGAGCTCGGATCAATTTGTTGGTGTGTCCAGTTAACTGCTTCTTCGAATTCGAAGTACCCGCAAGAATCTCTGTTTGCGGCAGTCCAACCACCTCAGAAATCCACTTTTTGAGAACCTGAAACCCTGATGATTCACTTGCTTGAAAATCACCATCAACACTAACAATTCGAAAATTATTGCTCAGCAGGACATCATTTGTCTCCTTCAGGAGCCTGGATTTTCCAGTACCGCTACGACCATAATAAGTAAAGATTCTGCCTTTATTTATTCCTACGGTTTCGTTTTGAATTATATCTAAAAACTCAAGTCGACCACGTCCTATTATTGGTGTTGAAATCACCCATGAGCAGTTGATGTTTCCAAGTGATAGTTCTACTTCAGTTCCATCCTCACAAATGGAATACACTTTGGGCAAAGGAATGGTCTTGTGGTACTGCTCAAGTTTGAATACAAATCGATGGAACTCTATGCTAGCTTTATCAATACGAATATCAACTTTCCAATGATCTCGCTTGAGTTGTTCGCTAAGACATGAGAAGTGTCTTTTAAACTCATTTGGTTTTAAGAATAGGATGGCAGCACGGTCCGCATCTGTTTTATTAGAGACGAAAACGTCAATGCAGAAAGTTTCGTTAACGTTGAGAGCCGCGTTTTTATTCTGTAGTTGAGTAACTATCGTTTTAGACGAGTAGTCATAAGAAACATCTCGTTGGAGGTTAATTCGATATTGTAATTCTTGTTTCGTTCCAAAGTTCCGACTGCGATTTTCTATGGAAATCCCCGGGAAATACTGCTTGAGAATTGAATCATGTTTAAGAATTTCCTCCTCAAGGATTTCGTCTTCAATAAGCTGGAACTTAAGACCTGTTTTCGACTTAAACTGTGTAATGTAGTTTCTAGCGTTATCATTCAACTTAGTTGGTGTAAAAAAGAAGACCGCTTTAACCTCCTTAATCACTGCCATAACTAAAGTCGGACTTAGCGTGTCAATGGAAATATTCGCTGATCGATTTTTACACTCTACCCAATATTCGTCTGTATAGAAAAACTCATCGGTTAATCCAATTTCAAAATCTCTCTTACCATCATGGGTTCTTCTCGTCCTCTTCCAATCTAGCTTAGGATGTTGTTTTGATAAGAGATCTTGGACGAGATCCTCAAACCGCTCTCCTTTATTTTCCGACATTAAAGGCTCCCAATCAGAATCCGTTAAGAACTTCATTTACAAGGTAATTGACAGTTATCGTTTATTGGTTTTCCTTATTCAAAACTTGAAGTTTGACCTAAGCAAACACATTGGCAAGGTACACTTCCCTTAATTCATTTCCTATGCTACAATACTGGCATGGAAAAATTCCCAGAACAATTCAATTCAAACAAACCAGAAGTGGTACCAGTCCAAGCGATAACTGTTCAAGATTTAAGCAAATTGGGGCCTGCGTTAGCAAAAGGTTTAAATGCAGCAATGGAAATCTTATTTACTGTAAGTTTTATTCACCCGAAAGCCGATCAAAAATATTTGATTGATTCTCTCACAGATGGCGATGTCATTACTGAAGATCAAGCGCGGGATACGATTGAGAATCTTATCCAAAAGAAGATAATTGCTGAAAATCCTGATGGAACTTATAAAGCCCTTGTTAAAGTTAGACCCGAAGATGAGGCATCTTAAACTTATTTCTTAGCTGAAAAACCGCCCAAACGGGCGTTTTTCACTTCTTAGCATTTCTCATTACTTCTACACACAACTCCTTCGGAATCTTCGACCTTTCATAGTTATTCTTCAATCCCTGTGTTCCCCCGTGACTCCCCTTAGGAGCACTGTCGTGACACTTCGAGCGAGGCTTGCACATCGGTCTTGGTTTCCAATTCGGGTTGTTCGTCCAAATGTCGGTCGGTTTCATTCTGAAGTCTCCGTATTGGCAGTACGTGACCGTATGCCTGAACGGTAGGTTCTGCATGAATTTTTGATGCCTCAGTTTACCGCGTGGGTTTTCGATGTACCAGATCAGGTTCGGGTTGAATTTCTGGTAATGGCGAATGAGTTTGAGCGTCTTTTTTACAAGCTTGATTCCAAGCAAAGCAGTTTCAGTTACAGGAATAGAGTTTTCTGCTTTTCCTTTCCAATGCTTCCACGAGCTTGCGACTGAGAACCCTGTACATGGTGGGCTTGCCCAGATCACATCAGGAATGAATGGGATGTCTTTAGGAGTTAGTTCTAATACGTCTTTGACGAGGTCAATCTTCTCGAACGGCTTTACATCCGTTGAGAACACCTCCATATTCAGTTTTTCTGCGGCCTTGGCGATGCTTCGGCTGCCAGCAAACAGCTCTAATATTTTCAGATATTTTCATCAGGTCTGACCTATCTTTTGGTTCTGTGATAGAGCGTCATCCAAAGACTGTAAGGGGTTCGCAAGTTCTTGGTATTCACTCCTGGGAGCGAGTATTCCTTCAAGTGCTTTTCTCGGTAGGTTATCCCATCCTCATGAACCGTAATGGTTCGTTCCCCTTTTTGGATATAGATCGCTTCTTTATTCTGTAGCAGTTGCTCCATGCTTCCTGCTTGTTTCAGTTCCTTTTGGAAAAGTTCTATGTCATTTTCCGTGAACCGATAGTTTCCGTTGGAGTCCACCTCTTTTGTAACGGTTTCTTTTGTTATTGGCAATTTCTGTGTTGGTTGCTGGGCAGTTTTTTCTCTGCCGCCCTGGGTTTCCACAGCTTTTCCACTTGGTTCTTGGAACCTGTAGAACATCCTCAACTTGCCTTTCCGCTCTTCCGCGGTTCTGAGTTGAAGGCCTGCTTCTCCAGTCACTTGGATCAGTTTTTTCTTGATGAGTGTTGAGGTTGCATCTGTCAGGGCACGCCTTGAACAGCCTGTCTTCCTGCGAAGCTGGCTTCCACTTATCCAATCTTTTGTTTTTCGTTGTTGCGTTCGTGGATCTCTCCATCCCCATGTTTGGCGGATGATGATGAGCAGCAACTTAAGTTCCGTGGACTTCAGCTTTGGAAGATGCTCATCGAAAAGACCGTTCGGAACTGGTGTTGTTCCGCTAAGTTGTTTGTTGTTTTCCTGCATAGACCTACATCTCAATCTCTATCGAGGGCATGTCGTCCGGGTGTAGTTCTTCTTCCTCCTCGTCCATGTCAAATACATGGAAGTCCGTCTCTGGTTGATGGAACAGGGTCAGGAACTTCGTTCCCTTTTCTGTGATTCGCATGGTTCCAACTTGGAACCAGAGTATGCGTTCCTTACCGTCTATTTGTACGCTCTTTTTGGTACAGATCTTTAGATATGTCATGACCTTTTCGGTTATCCGTATAATCTTCTTTCGACCATACTCTGACCGAAGGACGATGTGGTGCACTGGAAAAGGTTGGGGACACCTACAAGCACAATGCGACTTTACGA
Source organism: Flavobacteriales bacterium (assembly GCA_021739695.1). NCBI lineage: Bacteria > Pseudomonadati > Bacteroidota > Flavobacteriia > Flavobacteriales > Flavobacteriales bacterium. The sequence continues at coordinate 135,505 of JAIPBM010000006.1, forward strand.
CTTTTAAGTCTTATTGTGCGACATTCAGAACTGCAAAAAATAAGCAGCACACATCAGAACGGTCACCTAAACAAGACCTAGTTAATAATGGATGCCCTTACCCTTTTCTTCTTTATGAACGATACATCGTTTCCTTCTATCAAAGTACTTTTTGATCATACATGGATGGTCTGTCTTTGACAATATCTTTTTTGGTCAGGCCGCAAACTTGTACGGGCTGTCAACCTTGTGCAACTTTTTCCCTTTGCTCGATTCTTTTGGTAGAAAACGTTGAAGCATTTCTCCCTGTTCTTGCAGATTGAGACGTACATAAATCTCACTGGATGTGATACTTGAGTGCCCTGCTATGCTCTGTATCTGATGGCGATTTCCGCCAGCATTCAGAACAGCATGACATTTGCCATGCCTGAAGGCGTGGGGACGTATCGGAAAACCAAGAAAGTCACTCAGTTCCCTGCACCAGCGTTGAACCGTCCGTGGCTGTAAGCGTGTTCTCCTTCCTCGGTTTCTGGAGGTCGGTGGCGTTTGGAACAGTTCATCACTTTTGTTCATGCAGATTCGGATACCGATATACTTCATCAGTAATCGGTGACACTCGTCATTCCACATCACCATTCGAAGCTTTTTTGTTTTTAGTGTGGTGATGTAAGTATGGTTGCGGTCGGTTTGGATGTCGCTGATCTTCAATGACAGAAGTTCGGAGATTCGCATGCCTGTGTTCCAAAGCAGTTGAAAGATGACCTTTCTTGTCAGTTGGTTGTAATCATCCTCGTCCAAGGTCTCATCGATCAGGTCAATTTGCTCCTGTGAGATGAAATCCGGAAAGGTTTCAGTGATTCGTGGACCTTGGATCAGTTCCCAACTCACGGTGCTCTCATCCTTGGCCGACCAATGTTTGAAGAAGGCCCTAATGGAATTAGCGGCCAGCGAACGGGTTCGCTCTTGGTAAATGGTTATCAGATATGCCAAGTAATCATCCACGTGGTCATCGGTGACCGTATGCAGCTCTGGATTGTCCAGCCACTTGCAGAAGAGCATCAGGACGCTCTTATAGGTTGATAATGTTCTCACCGATAATCGGCTTGAACGACTGTTTAAATATCGTTCTATTGATTTTTCAAATTTCATGGTAAAAAGGACCCACCAAAGCAATCAGTGGGCCCTTTGTACCTGTCCAATCTGCCGTTTCCGCGCTGAACCAGATAGTATATGACCCCATTGTTGCTTTATTCCAGTCTAACGACTGAAAGACCTCTTTCGAGGCAACGGGTTATTCTTGTTTAGGTTATTAATATTATATACGACCATATTGAATTTGACAACCTGTTTTCCACAGGCAGGGCGGATAGTGATAACATATCTTGGATATAATGTCAATAGGTGAAGGTCGAATACCTTCCAAGGCCGATGCGCCTCTTGCCTCTCTTTGCCTGCGCTCGGGTCTGGGACACTCATCCCGTTCCACCCGTTGCGGTGAACAGATGGAACTGTATGAAAGTCCCTTTTTGACCGTGGAAGCCGTTCCGTGACCCCTTCGCATACTCGGTTTCCCTGAACCGCTTCCTTTTCTCTGTTCCCGCCCGTTATTCCCTGTCGCTGGTTATCATCCAATTGGTCTGTGTCCGTGCTTGGGTTTCTGCTAAACACCGAATGTAGCAGGGGTCGGAAAATGTGCAAGCAATTGCCCCAGAAGGGTTGGGGTTCCTACTTGCACTTATTTCCTACTTCCCCTGCTATGGCATTGGTGTTTATCAATTAACCCTATAAGCATTATGAACACTAAAGACCAAATTCGGATCATTAACCAACTTAACGACATCGTGAAAAACGAGCATGGGACCATCCGCGCTTGCGTGGCACAAGAGGCTCTTGACTATTCAGCCGAAGACATTGAGGCATTTTTCAAAGACCTGCTTTCTCACGGATGCATCAGCGGCATGATCAATTCACTGATCTACTACGCGGACACCGCCATCTTCTTCGATAGACATTACCTTGAAATTGAAAGTCTACGCTTTGAGTACCTCGAAAATGGTGGCGAACCGCTTCAGTTCGATGGTGATCTGAAGAACGCTATGGCTTGGTTTGCTTTTGAGGAAACTGCAAGAAACTTGGTGGCTGAATTGAAAATAGACCTGTAATGGGTCTATTTTTATTGGTCTGAGCACTACTTGCTCAGGCTTCTTTTTTAGGGTCTGGGAAGGGTGAGGTTTTGTGGTTTTTCAGATGGTTTTTCGACTGGAATTTTATTCTCAGGTTCAGACTGCTATGGCAGTGCAAGATAGCCTTGGGACAGTCTCGCTATGCTTTTGACTGCCCAAGGCGATCTTGGAAGGAGGAGTCCTTCACCTCTTTTTAAAGATTCGTCAGCTTTGCTGACAACCGACCTTCGGTCGAGGATACTACAATTATGTAAATGCCCGAAGGCTGGTTTTCCAGAGCAACACTTCCGAAACCTGTATTGCCCGTCATGATCTGCTCTCCCAATGAGTTGTAAACGATGAACCCTTCCGATTTGGAAACCCGGTCATTGCTGAATGAAAACTTACCTGCGCTGGGGTTTGGATATACCATCAGTTGTTTTGAACTGGGATTGTCCTCAACTGACGTGGGGATTGAATTGGGGTCAAGCTTCCAAAGTTCAGCACCTGATGTACCATCATCAGCAGAAAAATAAACAAACCCCCCAGCTTCGGTCATATGCTTCGGATTGCTATCTCCTGTTGGATTTATGTCTGCCACCATCATGGTGTTAAGCCCATCATGAACCCACAATTCTCTTCCGTTTGAACCGTTAGCAGCTGAGAAGTACAGCTTATCATCTATTACGACCAGATCTTGAGGATTGGAATTACCTGTTGGATGTATATCATGAACTAACGAAACAGTTGCCCCATCATAGGAGAACAGCTCCCACCCATAAGTGGGGTCATCGGTCACGAAGTACAATCGGTCATCGTACTTCATCATGTCTTCCTGACCGATATTTTCAATAATGGTCGTAAGTGTTTGTCCATTCCATTTGAACAGGTTGTTCTGCGGTAGTGGAAACCCTCCATCAGATGCCCGAAAACATAATACGGTATCAAGGACCGTCAGATCATTAGGGTACGAACCAGCACCACCGACAACGATATCAGCCACCATTTGACTTGACTGACCATCATATTTCCAAAGCTCATTTCCTGAGAAGCCATCGTTTGAAGAATAATAGACTTCTCCATTAAAGTCGGTAAACCAAACAGGGTCACTGTCGCCTTGTCCTGGATGATTATCGCCCATTGAGTTGATTCCGAAGCCATCGAATACATACGGTTCTTGACCAGAACTTCCATTATCGGAAGCAAAAGTTAGCCCGAATTGAGTAGAGCCAATTGCACCTTCATCCAAACCTGACGGAAGGTTGGAGAGATGTTGTACTGTTTGCCCTGAGACTCCTTTCAACTCATACAATGTGGTTTGTCCGATGCCTTTGTAGTAGTAAAAACCATCATGCGCAACCAACGGAATACTGAATGTCATCGACTGAGAAAGTGGATGAATAGAAGTGTTGATCCCATCGAATTGCCAGACCGAGGTAAAACCAGTTCCCGTATCGACCGAGAACATCAAGAGTCCGTTCTGCTCTATCAGATGTTCCGCTTCTCCGTTCCAAGGCCCAGTATATGCATCAAAGACCGTTTGAATAGTGCTGCCTCCATCAATCTTGCGAAGTTCTCTTCCCGTACTTGGTTCAATGGAGGAGAAATAAAGTTCATCCTCGAACTCTAGCAGATTATTGGGTTCCGAACTGACTTCTCCAGGGTAATGGTCGGTCACCATTTGAACCTGCTGGCTGAAGACCAAGTGAGTGGATATTAAAAATGATAGTGTTAAGATTGTGCTTTTAGTGGTCATGATATTTGTATTTGAGTTCATCCAAAAGTAATAGGAAATGAATAATATATTGACGTTTACGTATATTATATAGTCATTATGATTAGCTGACCCTGCAATACGATACATGACTTTTGACGGTCAAAACAAATGGCTGCCAACATTCATATCGGTAAACTTGTACAGGACAGAGTAGGCGAAATGAACCTGTCGATAGCGGAATTCGGACGTAGGATCAATAAATCGAGGGCAAGTGTTTATCACATCTATAAAAGCTCATCAGTGGATGCTGAACTGCTTTTGGCCATATCCCTTGTTCTTGAAAAGAATCTGTTCGCACCTTATTTGGAGTTACTTCCTGATGCTGGATCAGAAAAAGCGCTTCTTTGTCAGATAGAGGAACTGAAAAAAGAATTGGAACTGAAGGACAAGCTCATTGCCTTGATGGAGGAGAAGATACGGAAGTAGGTCATCGTTCGATGTCCATTTCCCTATCGTCATTGTCTTCTCGCAGCTGTTCTAGTTGCTTTAATCGGTCATTCTGAATATCCAACTGTTCGAATTGTTCCTTTCCGATTCGCAATCTGGAGAATCGCATCTTCTTTTCATCTTCCCCAAAATACACACCCATGAGCTTTCCACCATGGTCATACGTTCTCAGTCCCATTTCTTCGAGTTGTTGCTTGAACTCTTTGGTGTTACCTGAAAGTCGGAACAGACGCTGAACGGTCATTGCGAGTTCATCTTTCGTCAGTGTCAGAAGTGGGTTTCTTTTCTGTTTATAGTAGGCTTTTTCTGAGTGCAAACGCTTGCCATAATTGGACATATCGATACCGATGGTCAGTTCTGGATGGTGTTCCTGCATGTAGAGGATCATTTCCTGTTGTACGGCTCTTAGCTGTCCCTTCGTCTGGCGGGTGGATGTTTTTGACATAAGTTCGTTTCCGCTGATGATCAGGTGGCTATGCCGATGGTCCTGTTTCATATGGTGACATCCGAAGACAATTGCTTTTGGAAAAGCGGTTTCGATGTAATGTCTGGACAGGTCGTCCATTATCTCCATCGTGACCTTATCACGGTCAATCGGGTTTACGGATAATATGACGTGCTTGGCCTTGTTCTTTATTCTGTTGCTGGCATGGTTAGCAAAGTTGGTTTGCAGTTGGGTGGCAATCGACCGTTGGTCGGTGCGATTAAGATTATGAAAAATACCCTGCTCATGATGGTCCTTTATCCGCCCATCATCGGAAGCAATGTAGTTGACCACATTTGAAATGGCGTTGTAACTCTTAAGTTGAATGACCTTGATTATCATACGTGTTGAGCCATGCTGTCAATCTGCCAACCTCATCCGGGTGTTGCTCCAAATACTGTTTGAGCACTTCGAAAATGCTGGGTGGAAGGGTTATTGTTTCAATGACGGTTTCCTCCAATTGCTTTAGAAGTTCTTGCATTTGCTGAAAGCCTTTCAGATCGAGCTCCCTGCGGGAATTTGCAAACCTGACGGTCTGGTTCAGGTTATTCCCAATTTTTTTGAACTCATAGACCATCTGTTCGAGTTTGCCATCATCGGGCAGTACATATCCATTGCCTTCCATGTCGGCCTTTATGAGTGCCTTTATGAGCTCTGGAACCGAGAATCCGGTGCTTTTGGCATGGTTGAGAACCTTTTCCGCTTCCACTTTGGGAAGGGACACCGAGAACGTACGGTGACGTTTGCGGTATTCCTGTTTGCGTTCGGTGTCCTTACTCATGTCAGGCATGTTCCATTACATGTTGCTTTTTGGCGGCTATTAATTGGTCAATGTCCATCAGATTGAGTTCTGATGGAACTTTGCCTTTGAAGGGTGCTGGGGGAAGCTCGCTTATCTTCCGCATCGACCTGTCTTTGAAATACGGCTTTACCTTGACCTTGGCAGGTCTGTGAGACCCAGCGACCAGCATCGCTTCGCTCTTTTCAAGGTGTATCAGTTCTGATCGGGTCAGAATTTCCCGCTGGCCTCGACCTTTGCCATCTTTACGCTCGAAGCTCCATTTGCCTAATCGCTGTTCGAGCTCCGTTGCCAAACTCATCTCCATTCCTGGAAAGATCAGCTTGCTCCAACAGTTGTTCTTGATGGTGTTGGCATCATGCTGACCGTATCGTTCTTCCAATTGGGAGAGCGTCTGGATACAGCTCATTGCCGAAACATCGTACTTCCGTAAATTTGCCAACGCTTCCGGAAACCCTTTCACCGTAAAAGATCCCATCTCATCCGCCAATATGTTGATCGGCAAATCTCCATCTTTAGGCATCTCTTTCATGAACGCTCGGAACATGAACGTGAACAGCATCTCATAGATGAACGAGTGGTAATCGGACATAACATCCGTGAAGATGTAGAGTGCTTTTTTCTGCTTTCGGAACGCTGAAAAGTCAATGGTGTTTACCGAAGTACAAAGAGCCAGTTCATCATCGGCAAAGGCTTTCAACGCACTTTGAATACTGCTCAGAATATTTTTGAGAACTTTCGGATCCTGAGCAATGAATGCCTTGTAATCGCTGTAGAGCCTATCATCACCATACAGCACGCAGAGCTTATCGACCTTGGTGCCTGACATCAATTCGTCATTCAACCGTTTGAGATTGACCGGATTGTGGTAGATTTTTGGGAGACACTTCAGCAGTCGTGTTTCTATCGACAGTCCAATGGATGCCGCTGAAGGCCAGAAGATATCCTTGGACGCTTTCATCTGTCTTGCCATGAGCATCTCCGCGAGCATGTTTATTTCGGTTGACGTATTGGCCAGTTCAATAGGATTGAAGCCTTCTGAAATTCGATGGTCATTAGGCGAGAAAACCATGACCTCGGCTCCATGCTTTGCCCATTGTCCTGAACTTTTGGTATGTCCTTCGCGAGCGGGGTCAAGGAATATCATCGAGCAGTCCTCACTTCCAAATTTTATCGCACTGGGAAGTAACGTTGATACGGTCTTTCCTGAACCCGTATTTCCAATGACCAGGGCGTGCATGCGGGAATGTTCTCTGCTGATTCTACCTGACCCGATATAGAAACCTGTTAGCCACGGTTTTATCAATCTGAACGGATTGAGCAGGTTATCATCATAATCTTGCTTGCGCTTCTCTTTCGTCAACTCTACCACCAGGGCAATTCCGATGAACAGGACGGCCAAGTGCCAGAGTTTGGGTGTATATGCGTATAAATAGTCCATATCGTTTTTCTTTTAGTCGAGTATCAATCTGATGAGGTTCTCAATGGAATTCAGGACAAAGGCCAGTAATCGTAGCATTGCTGTGAACAGCCAGAGGATGAGCCGTCCGGTCAGTTTGAATACTGACCAGACGGCTTCCCAAAATGTGTTTCCGCTAGCTGCCATGGTTTCCGTTTCCTTGGTTGATGGCTCCATGAATGTGAACTTCTGCACCGAGTTCGGTCAGTCGGGCTCTGAGGTAGTTCGCCCGTAATCGGTATGCAGCATCTTCATTCGAATCCTTCGGTCTGTGAATCAGATGGACAACTATGCCTGAAAGGTTCTTCAACTTCCTTGCGCCATCAAATCGGTTCCAGAGAACCTTATCATTGAATTCCAATTTCACGCTGGTATCGAAATCCGATATCCAATTGTCTCTTGGCGTGTTCTGACCGAGATCCGAATACACGTACACATATCGGTCGTCATTCGGAAATTTCTCAAGGTGGATAAGCTCTTGTATCAGCGGTTCCATGACGGCCGAATGGTCGTATCCTGTCTGTTGCTCAGCGAGCTTTGACAGTTCCTCGGAAACGGTGGCCTCCAATTTCTTGACACGGCTTTTTCTGAACAGTTCATTGTCGTCCAAAGCCCAAGTAGATGGGGCACCCCAGTCCCGAAAGGTCGGGAGGGTCAGTACCGTCAGGTCTTCGACCGCAACGTCTGTTATCCTTCTCAGTCGTACTTCTCTTCCCTGTTTGAATGCATCCCATGAGAACTCCTGCTCATCGAATTGGAATGTCTGTTGGATTTTGAACGTATCAGTTCTATCCAGCAAAAGAGTTGCCCTATAAACGGGACGCTGTGGTGCGTTATACAGGTTCAAATAAGCCAATACTCCTGCTGTCAGGATGATGGCCATGCTTAATACTATAATCGTTACTTTTCTCATGATCTTGGTTCTTTTATGTTATTGTTTTTGTTTTCGAATTCATCGTGTAAAGGCGGTATATCGGTCACGAACACCCCTGATCCCTGACTGCCATGTGGTCGTCTGGAATTGTAGATGCTCTGATATTTATTGACCGTCCCTTTATAATGGTCTGCCAGATACTTCTGAAGTGACCTTGCATTGTCCATCGAGATAAGACGTGAGCCCAATCGGTTGCTTCGCTCGTTTTCGACCGCTTTTATCTCAGATATGATGTCCTTCTTTTTAGCTTCAAGCTCATCGAATTGGACGAAAACCTTGTTCTCTTCGGTAAGCTGCATTTGTTTCGCTCTGACCTCCTCAGCGAGGAATTCCGCGACCCATGCCGTGAGTGAAAAAAAGAAGGACAGGAATGCCAAAATGATAGGTCCGTAAAGTGAACCTCCATCCTGTGCCTGTAGGTAGGCGTGTCTTGAGAAGCCCAGAAAAGCGGCCACAACTCCGTAGGTGAACAGGCCGACAGAAACCCATGCCCATTTTTCCTGCTTCGTTGTTGCATTACGGATTCGCTTGTTTAGGAATTTGGACAGAAAGTATTTTCCTCCATTGAGCAACGCTGCCCAGAAGTAGGAAATTAGCCCGGATCCCCCTGCCGCACGTAAAGCGGGTGCCTCAAAAAGCACGTCCAGACCTAGAAGAATGAACGGTGCTTTAAGCAGCACTTGTTCATACGTTGACAATGGAGTTGGTCGCGGAATGCCATTGGCTGGATGTGCAGCAACTTCCTTTTGAACTTCACCCAGATCCAACCTCAGTTCATTGAGTTGTTGCGTGAACTGCTTTGCCTCATGGTTGCCCAGTAACCCTTGTGAACGTGGGTTGAGGGCAATGTCAATGTCGGGAAGCAGTTCTCTGTACTGTTGACGCAGGTCTTCGATATTCACTTTGAACTCGGGAATGGTCAACGGTTCCTCACGCTGACTGCGGATCTGGGCATCGATCTCCGATGCACTGCGTATCCTGTTGGCTTTGGTCTCAAGTTCTCCCTTGAGGTTCAGATACCCAGCCATGTCGGGCATGGTCGTGGTCGATAATCCGGTATTCTGTTGTATTGCTGTCATGATTTCTTAGTTTTTGTTCTTGTTTGAGGTAGGTTCTGATGTGTTATTTCATTGTAGCACGAATTGAGATGCTAGTAACTCATGGAAGGTCAAGGTCTGATCTGTTTTTAGCCATTGATTTTCAGTTGTGGCTTCTTCCCGGCTTAATTTGGACACCGAGACCGCGAATAAAAAATCCGTGAAAGACTCAGGCCTCTTTCTCTTATCCATCACCTTTCTCGTTTTTCAAGATTCCAAACGACACTATAGTAGATGGGAGATTGACCTAGCGCAAGTCTCAGGTCATTGTCCGTCATCCTTTCCTTATCAACTGGAATACTGATGTTCTTGTCGGTTACTGGATTGCGAAAGAGAGCACTTCTTGCCGTTCGGTATTTCTCCCTGTAACCGTAGTCGGTGAGTTTTTTCCTGACCTGACTAGTCTGGTAGCTTTTGAGTATTGTTTCCATTAGACCTGCTCTTTGGTAAATACGATGCATGCCTAAAGCCATCAATAGTGCCAAGTGGAGTTGAACACAATCAATTATCAACAACGCTAAATCAATACCGCATTCAAACAACTGATTTTCAGATTATTAACATCCGTCTTTTCCTTAACCGTGAGTACTTAGCTAACGAAAGACCTAGGTCACATGACTAATCAATAAATGATGTCATCTATCATTTATTGATTACTTTTCCAAAAATGAGCCAATGAAAAAAGTATTGATTTCTTGGATGGCCAAGGAGAATGATTTCGATAAAGAGAGTGGAGCGGTCAGGTCTAATGGCCCCACATGTTCAATACATCAACACCATTATCAATATGACGAGCACATCCTGCTTACCTCGTCTAAAAGTTCGTCTGAAGATATTCGGTACCAGCATCTTGTAACCTACTTGAGGCGTTCTTTCGGCAATCAGATTGTTGAATGTGCCATGGGAATTAATGACGTGATAGACCTGAGTGAAATACTTGCGAAGGTTACAAGTCTTCTCTTGAAGTATCGCAATAGTGAGATTACCGTTTTCATATCTCCGGGCACTCCATCAATGCAAGTGGCCTGGTATCTCTCCCATTATAGTTTGGGACTTAATATGAAACTCTTCCAAATGCGTAGACCTGAACATAGCGAAAACGCTATTCCTAAACAGATATGGGTTAAAATGGAGTTGTCGTCCTACATTTCCTCTGCTATAATCAGACAAGATGAGTTGGACAAGAAATTCCCTTCCGCCCATATTATAACAGGGATCTTGAAGCCCATTTATGCCAAAGCTGAGCGAATAGCTTCCACTGATCAGGTCCGAGTTCTGATACTAGGAGATACAGGAACAGGAAAAGAACAAGTCGCTCGGTTTATTCATGACAACTCACCAAGGAAGCAGAAGGCGTTCATAAAGGTGAATTGTTCAGCCATAGGTGATAATCTTTTGGAAAGCAGGCTGTTCGGTTACGTAAAGGGTGCCTTTACAGGTGCTGACAAGAATGAAGATGGGATTTTTCATGCCTCGGATGGCGGAACAGTCTTCCTTGACGAGATTGGAGACATCAGTCCGTACATGCAACAATCTCTATTGCGATTCCTTCAAGAAGGAGAAATACAGCGGGTCGGTTCATCTAGACCCGAAAAAGTGAACGTCCGAGTATTGACTGCAACCAATCGTGACCTATACGCAAAGTCCAGCAATGGCAGCTTTCGTCAGGACCTGTATTACAGGTTGTCAGTTTGTGAGTTAATCATGCCATCATTGAGGTCGTATCCTCTGAGTGAAAAGGAGGAAATTTTCACCCACATATGGAGAAAGTCAGTTCAAATTCTAGGTAAACGTGCTCCAAAACTGCCAAGCCCATTGAAAAGAACATTAATAGAACACACTTACCCTGGGAATTTCAGAGAGTTAGAAAATACTCTTTTAGGGATAATTGCAGAAAGCTCTGACATTGTGCGAAAAGAAAATATTCCTAGAAGAATTCTTCAGCCAATTGGCACCGACTCAGTCAAACTCGAGGAGGTGGTAAAATCACATATAAAAATGGTTTATTTAGAATACGGTGAAAATGCGGTTCGAACGGCACGTGCTTTAGGTGTCAGTGTTAACACTGTAAAGAAAAAATTAGGCGAGGCTCGGTAAATCTATACGGCTATCTCCTTCAAAGCATCAACGACAAACTTTAAATCAATGGCCTCACTAGGTAAATGCTCCTGATGCGCTTTTGTCCTATTTAAAAGAAAATCGGCATAGCGACCCTCAGCATTCTTAAGTTGGAACCACCTGTCATCTTCAACATTTGTAACTTTGTCCGATAGTTTTATCCACACTTCCTCGGGAACGGTAGGTCCGTTGTTAATCGCTTTCGAGTTAATCGTTTTGTCGTTTAAAATCATAACACCAAACCCATTATTTCCTCCTGAAGTATAATCTGCATTAATCAAAGCCTTAACAGCAGTAGCTACATTAGGATAATGAGGATTTGTCACTTCCACATTGTACACTACCAAAGGCGAGTCGTAATTCAACGTACGATTTCTGGTGTCTGATTCCCGTTGTTTAGGAACGAAGTTCTTTTCAGTAATCTCAACCTTTTCAACCCACCCGAAACGCGCTTGGTGTTTTCCCTTTTCCACAGTTACGGACTTAATGTCATCGGTGATTTCACGGAATGTGACCTGATTTTGAAACAGAACTTGCCAGAGATGCATCATAACAAAGTTAGCCACCGGCACTCCCCAGCATTTGTACAATGAATAGCACACATAGTGTACTATTAGATTTTGTGGCTTTATCTTATTTCCTTCATCGTCCTTCCAAATCGCATTATCGATTGTTTTATGATTCCCAACCTTGTAATTGTGAAAAAACATTCCTGCTACGGATTTAAAGGCCTTTGATTCCCCCTGAAGAAGAGTTTTCTTTACAAAATAATCCAGACTACCCTTCGCACTTCGTTCCATGTCCGTCTTTTGCCTGTCGTTCAATTCCCCGAGGGGAAGTAGTTTATTTTCGTAGCAGAAAATAACGGCAATCACGCAAGCGTCAACAATTGCCCTTTTCCAATTTTCCGTTAAATACTTTGTCGTAGGCTCAGCCGACAAATCATCTCCTCCTAAGAAGAATGGAATGTCATGCATGCTTGAGATAATATTCTTAATGTTGTAGGTATGGGCACCTGCATGTGAGTCAGAATAGTTTACCTCATCCAGAACAGTTTGAATTGAGCTTGGAAGCTCTCCAGAATAGAATGCTTCCGCTACTAGTTGACTACATGACGGCTTCGTTCTGGTTCCATCCGCGTGATGCTCATCATAGAACGCCAACGCTTTTGCACCACCAGACTCATCTGCATGAATACCAAATACAACTCCCGAAGACCATGACATTCTAGCGTACGAATCGTCCTCAGCAGACATAAGTACATGATCGGAAACCTCTATGTCTTTCAAATGGGGCGGGAGGATTGCTCGAAAGAATAATTCAGCAAAATATTCATCCAAATGCGCATTCTTGTGAATAATGGTTCGCTTAAGTTTTGTCGTTTTCTGCGTATCAAACCTAGTCAGCTTTGTCTTATCATGTTTTTCAAGCACTTTGTACAAATACTGAGCGCTTGCATATGTGATAGCATTAAGAATTCCGCCTTTTTCAGAAATAAGATCCTCACATAACAGAATTCTATTAGCATTGATTATCGATGTCCTTTCTTGCTGATTCATGTTTTCTTATCAGTATTAGTTCTAATAACAGAAATAAAAGTTGCATCATCGGTAGGCCAATCACGCCCTTCCTTCTTCTTCAGCACCTCCTTAACAACCCTTTTTTGAAATTCTCTCCTTCTATCTTGAAACCCATTCTTTAATCCTACTATTTTCGAGTCAAAAAAGAAAGAGCCGAACTCTGGAGTTTCCAATACATCCGTGTCTAGAAGGCCATCCGTGGCAATAAGTAGACTATCCAGATTCTTTGTATTCCCACTACCTACTATTTTCATTGATACCAAAGCTTCCTCATCTCCACTATTGAATTCAACGAAATTGTTGGATAAGTATTTCCCAGAAGAACTAGTTACCGTCATCCGATTCCCGTTGATAAAGACATCACCATCACCACAATTAAGAATGACGTAATATTTCTCTGTGATAACAAAAACCGTCAGAGTGGATGACATCAGATTATTCAAAAACTGTTTCCTTTCAAACTTCCAAGGGTGTACTGCGTTGATGGTTCGAGCTAACCGATAATTTATAAGTCTCTCAAACTCTAATGGAAAACCAGCCAGCGAAACTTTATTCTTCAAAACAATCCTGCGTGCAATTCGGACACCAAGAAAACTAAGGAAATAGGCACCTACCTGATTGAACGAGTGACCATTGAGATTTGTCCCACTCGTACAACCGTCAGCGATAGTTCCTACTAGAAGTCTTTTTCCAATATAGATGCTTGCAGAATCCTGATTTCCGATACTACTTTCTTTATGCATCAATCCTTCCTGGCTCATCCCAAATACCGAAAACGACAATCCAGTGCTATTGTCCGAATCCGTAAGAAAATCTACGTTGTACTCAAAAGGCCCCATCATATTCAAGGTATCTTAAGTCCGTACTGATCCATGAATAACTTTACTTCTTCTGGGTCGTTCTTGTCCTGACCTAAAAGCTCGAATTCATTTTCCGATGACTTTATCTTCCTTCTTTGAATATAAACGGTGCTTCTTGGACCATGGTAATAATATTTGCGTTCACCTTTTACAAAAACATCTTCGAAGTACTTGAAAATGTCAGGGCAATTCTCCGATAAGTACTGAAGCCTGTCAGACACAGCATCGAATAAAGGATTGCGTTCAATGTTCAAACCTGAGTTCTCAATTTTAGATTGGTTTTTGAGAACGAAGTCAAGCCAACTAACCCCTAAGTTCTTTTTGTAATCGGTATCTGTCGGGTCTGTTGTCTGATAAAAATGCGGCTTTACCCCCACTAGTAGCTCAAAAGCAACCACGGCCATAGCATAGATATCACTATCAGTATTATACAGGAAAAACCTTGCTCGACCTTTGCCATCAGTCTTGACGGTTGGATCAACATATTCTTTGCGTCTTGTAGTACTGAAAAATCCACCAACCTGTACAGAGTCAAAATCCACAAGTACCGGAGCCAAGGTTTGTTCATTTATCAATATGTTTTCTGGGTTAATATCCCCTACGACAACCCCGACCTTATGAAAAACCTCCAAATAGTGATTTAGCGCATGCACGATGGAAAGCAGGTTTTCATCAACCAAGTTCGTTCTTCCATAAGAAAGCCCATTGCTGGAATATTTGATGTCATTAAGATCTAAATGGTTGGGATAATAACGCATCATAAACCCACAGAAGTGTTTAGTTCCAACTTCGTAGACAGGAGCTTCAGGAAAAGCTACGAAATTTTCAATTCCCAATAGGAACTTTTGATTTCTGTTAATCAGCGTAATAACCTTTCGTTCATTAAATGCTGTTCTCTTGTCTGGATTATAAACCTTAACGCACTTGACAACACCCTCAACATTAGTTGTCCATAATTCCCCTTCACCACCGAACTTTCCAGTGCTAGTTAATTGTCTTTTTTCTTTGTTGATTATTACCTCCATGGATTTACTATGTATTCTTTGCATTCGTAGAGAAGAGTTGAAAGGCCCTTCTGATTGATTCAGCGTCAGTATTGTCTATCGAAATTGACTCGTTGAAATTCAGTTCTTCCCGTATTGATTCCAATTTGTCGTTTGAAAATTCACTTCCTGTAAGACCTATCAATACGCTTGAAACGAGAAACGATTTTTTATTATCTCTGCTCCTTAACTCTTCAAGCCTTTTTCGGATTTGATTGACTTTAGCAATTTTCTTACTCGCATAAGCCTCGGGGCTTTTGGAAACTTCTATACCGTCTGTAATCGTATCCTCTCCATCAGTTATGACACCGATAGAAACCTTATCGATTCGTTTATGGCTTTCTTCAACCTCCCGAAGCTCATTGTACACTACTCTCAGGGATTCATCAATCGTATCATAAAGAGCGGTCATTCCACCTGGTCGGTATCCCTCGCCACCTAGAGTGACAACCTTGTCAGACCCTTCCATTGCCTCCAAATACTCGGGCGGATTGATAAGGTGCTTACGACTATCAAATGTGTATTGATATATCTTCAAGTAGCCATCTTTGCATATTGCGCTACCTCGAAGTGCTTGCAATGCTTTCTTATGGGCTTCACCAATTGCCAACCTCAATCGTGCCACAGCATTCTTATAATCCTGTGAATCCCATTTATCCCAATTTGATTGATCATCGAGAAACGGCCAGATCATAGACTGGGAACTATCAATCAAGAGAATCACGCAATATTCCTCTCGCTCTATGTATCTACGTTCTCGTCTTTCAGGTACTACTTTAAAAAGCGGTTGTAAAGCCTCGCGTTCTGAATTTGACAGGTTCGTTATAGAAACCAAAGAGTACCTCCGATAATTCGTCAAGTACCATTCCATAACTATTTGAAGCCCCAGCATTAATTGCTGAAACTCTCGTTCGATAAGCTCAAAATCATCCTTATAAGTATTCCAATTCCTTTTTTCAGTAATATCTCCAATGTTTTTTCTCACCTTTTGTAAGATTCCACTTCTAAAAGTGTATTTATTCGTTTGCTTGTTTTTTGAAGAAAAGAATTCCTTCTTATCAACAGTATACAAGGGTGACCTAAAGTCAGAGGAAGATTTATCAATATGAAACTCATGTATACAGATGCTTTGCATCAAACTGATAACGGCGTCCCTAGCGTCTCGAAGGGCATCGGTAGGTTCTCTACTGACTCCAATAGCTTTACAGTATTCCCTCACTGCTTTCAGTTCATATGAATTTAACTCCATGGCAAAAATTGAATATTAGAACAACGCAAAAGCAAGTTAGCATTATTAAATCAAGATTCAGGCTGGAGAGACTTAACATCAGTAAGATATCAAGGCACCGACTACTAATTGGTAATAGAGTTTGAATCGTTTTTGGTGTATCAGTGATGGGCTAATTCCCAGTAATCAGCTCATTGAGCCGAACATCTAGGCTCGATTTCTTATGACGTTCTTCGAAATATACCCTTGTAATACCAGGATGCCCATGACCCAAACCTTTTCCGATTATTTCTTCGGAAACATTTGCATCAAGAGCAGCATTAACCCATCCGTACCTTGCGTCATACGTGGTTATCTTCTTCCCTATTCCTGCCATTCCAGCAAGCATTTCAAGATTGCTGTTTTGCTTCTTTAATGCCCTTCTTCGTCTATTACGCTCAGTGACTTTGGTATTTGATGATTTTGTTTTTGCGTTGATGGCTCGAATACCGTTGTTCACTTGCTCTACATCATAAATATCAAAAGCAAGGTCATGCGGATTCTTGCCTCGCGTGAAGTATTCCCAAATGCTTGCTGCTTCTCTGGTGAGAGCGACATCAATCCGTTTGTTCTTTCGCTTTCGGATGGTTTTGGTTCGTTCGTAGGAAATGAACTGCCCCACTCTATCTGACACGAGAAGTTTAGCTAAATCAACAAAGTTCATTCCTTGGCAATTAAACATGAAGAGAAAGCGGGCACGGGCTTTCCAGAGGTCAGATCCTTGTTCTAATTCAAGTCTTCTCAGGTTTGCTATATCAGTTGAAGAAATGGAATCAACCTCTTTGGTTTCGTACGGAATACCAACGATTCGGAAGGGTTGAAAATCAGAAGGAACAAAGTTTCTTTTCTCCTTTATTGACTGGTTTATTATTGCTCGAACCGCTCGCATGTATACACCTGTAGTATTGGGTTGCCAAAGACGTTTTACACCTTCAATTTCAGTTTCTGCCCAGACCTTGAATTCTTCTAAGAATTGCTCGTTGATTTCAATGAGCGTGATGTCTTTCCCTTTATTGAATTTGATAAAGGCATGTATTCCGTCTCGATACCAACTGGCTTTGCCTACTCGGTTTGTTGCTAACGCACGACCAATGAGCAGCTGCCCCCAATTCTGAAGTGTTCCCTCGGTTGACTGTGTGTAACGGACTTTTTGGACCGTGTCCGCAGTAGTGTTTCCTCCCCTCTTTATAGCAATGGTGAGTTCGGTCTTAATATCTGAAATGTTCATTACTCGGAGCTCTAAAGCATTCGATTCCAAATAGATATTCGCTTTTTGAACGGTCGCCTCAAGACGACTTTGAAGACGTTTGTAGTTATCGATACCAGATACCGATTGTGCCTTTGCATTCCATTGCTTCGGTAGCAATCGTATATCAAGGGGAATTGTTCGTGTCTTACCTTTGTGTGCTACTTGAAGAACGAGTGGATAGGTGTCCGCGTTATCTGAATAACGCTTGTCTAGATGAAGTTTTACATGTGCCATGAGTAGTGTTTTTTGCTACTCAAATTTGCGTGTATTTTGCGTGTATTGCTGGTTCAAAAAGGGCTAATTTGGGAAATGGTCAATTCACAAATTGTTGATAACCAGTCATTTGGTATTAAATGGTTTCATATGAACACTAAAATTTCCTCCTGTCACGCAGGGGGTCGCGGGTTCGAGTCCCGTCCGGACCGCTAAAGCCTTTCAGAAATGAGAGGCTTTTTTTATTCATGAATACGTCCATGAAAATCTGAAACCATCGTGCAGCTTTGATCATACTTTTACAGCAAATATTTATCATGAAGAATTACTTATTAGTGGGACTGTTTGCGACAACTTTATGGAGCTGTGGCGATAAGCAGAATACCGCCAATTCCGGTGAAGTGGTTGAATTGGAAGAAGAAAAATCGATCAATGTGAACTTCGACCTTCAAGGACACAGAGGAGCGAGAGGATTATTTCCGGAGAACAGTATCGAAGGTTTTCTTGCTGCAGTAGAATTGCAGGTGAACACCGTTGAGATGGATGTAGTGGTAACGAAAGATGGGAAAGTGGTGGTTTCGCACGAGCCTTGGGTGAGTTCGGTGATATGCTGGGGACTGGAAGACAAGCCTGTTCCTGAAGGAAAAGGTCTGGTTATTTACCAAATGACATACGATCAGCTGACCAATTACAACTGCGGAAGCCAAGTTCATCCTGATTTTCCGCTGCAAGCGAAAATGGCAACATTTAAACCGCTACTAAGTGATGTGATCACTGAAGTGGAAGCCAACGCATCGGCATTGGAGTTGGAACCTCTGAAATACAGCATTGAAATAAAGAGTACACCTGAAGGAGATGGCGTTTTCCATCCAGCTCCGAAGGAATTCTGCGAGTTGGTTCTGAACGTGATCAAGCAAGGAAACATTAAGGACAGAGCGATTATTCAATCGTTTGATGTGCGGGCATTGCAGGCAATGAAACAATTGGAACCTTCCATTCCTGTGGCGCTGCTGATTTCGGAAACGGATGGATTTGAAAAGGACCTAGAAAAGCTTGGTTTTACACCTGAAATCTACAGTCCGAATTTTCATTTGGTGAATGAGCAACTGGTGAATTCGTGCAAGCAGAATGGAATTAAACTTATTCCGTGGACGGTGAACGAGGAAGAAGATATGGTTGAATTGCTGGAGATGGGTGTTGATGGCCTCATTACCGATTATCCGGATGTGGCCTTAACGCTGAAAATGTGATTCAGTCTTCGAGTTTGGCCCAAACAACGCCTTGCTCGTTGCCAATTTTCATGACGTTTCCTTCAAGTTCTAAAGGTCTGCACAGAATGGATACCTGATAGATGTGATCGGAAGATGAAATTTCCTTTTCGAGTTGCATTTTGAGATTCTGGAATCGGTATGGAATGCGTTTTACATCTTCTTCGGATGCAAACCGGATCAGGAACGTTGAACGCTTTTCAATCTGTAGTTCGGCTTGCTTAGACTCAACTGTCACTTGCTTGGAAGGAGTGCAGGCACTGAACAACACGACAATTGAAAGTAAATAGAATGAACTGCGCATGGCGTGAATTTAATGGAGATCGGTGATCTGCGCGAAGGAAAGCCATTTTGACGTTGGAATGTTTGAGGGGCCGCGCGTTAGGGAATGAAGCGGCATCCTTTTTTGTTTTTCACAAAAAAGATATAGCGGAATGCCCGACCCTGATTTTTCATCGGGGGAACGCCCAAAAAGCAACATTGAAAAGCATTAATTGTGAGGAAATTGAATGGGTTCGGACCTTCGTATATTCGTGGAACCGAAATGATGCTGAAATGAACATTGAAGAATTGCGGATTTTCTGCCTATCGCTGAAGGGTGTTGAAGAGGGTTTTCCGTTTGGAGAAGAAACGTTGGTGTTTAAAGTGATGGGGAAGATCTTCTGTCTGTGTGGATTGGAAAACAATCCGGTGCGATGCAATTTGAAGTGCGATCCTGAACGTGCGATTGAACTGAGAGAAGAATATTCAGGAGTGATTCCGGGTTATCACATGAACAAGCAGCATTGGAATACGATTGTTTTTGACGGGTCGTTTTCGGATGAATTGGCGAAGCAATGGATCATTGATTCGTATGATCTGATTGCCGCATCTTTGCCCAAACAACTAAAGGCTGAACTTGCAGCACTGTGATGAAAAGTTTCCTTCGAAAATCGGCCGGTTATTTCCTTCAAGGACTGTTGTTCATTACGCCAATTGGCGTGACGGTATTCGTAATCGTCTGGTTCGTGAACTTGCTAGATGACCTTTTTGCACCCGTGTTTGAAGGTTTGCTTCCTTATCACATTCCTGGATTTGGACTTCTATTTGCGTTTTTTTGGCTGGCGCTGCTTGGATATTTGATCGCTCATTTGGTTTCTCGATCGGCCGAAACGTGGTTCGATGGACTGATGAAACGTGCGCCATTGGTGAAGGTGATCTATTTTTCTGTAAAAGATCTGATCACGGTTTTCTTCGGGAAAGAAGACAAAATGGGCAAACCAGTGAAAGTGCTGGTGCAACGTGATCCTGCTCAGTACAAGTTTGGTTTTGTGACGCGCCACGACATGACGGATTACAAACTGAGCGAAGAATTCATTTCCGTTTACATGCCTTTTTCGTACGGAGTAATGGGAAATCAGATGGCGGTCAGAAAGGAGGATGTGGAATATCTTGACCTACCCTCTTCCGAAGTGATGAAATTCATTGTATCGGGCGGTGTGGTTCAGAAGAACGATGCCGACAGCTCAAATACCACGAAGTAGTTTTATCACATCTTCTTCTTTTGGCGATGCAGGAATGAGCACATTCCTAATTCCTTGTACAGCCAGAAAATCTGCCGTAGTGTGCCCAATGGCAATGACGGTTTTTCCTTTCAAAGAAGCATTGTTCGAATACGATTTTGCATTTGAAGGACTTGTCAAATAGACAATTTCCGTCTCCGGAATGTCGATATCGTCTTTCAGAATGGTTCTATAGATCGGAAGAAATGTTCTCTGGTTGGCAGGAATGGCCGAACGGATCTTTTCCGAACCTCCATCGGCACCAACAAACAGCACAGAACCACGGCCAATTGTTCGGGCAAGCAGATCACCCAACTCGTTCATGTTGCCTGTTTTGCCTATGAAATCTGGGAAGATTCCAAAATTCTTGACGGCTTTTGCCGTGGCTTCTCCAACCACACCGACTTTGGTGGTTTCGGGAATGGAATATGAATTCAATAGAATCTTTGCGCCATTGGAACTGGCGATGAAAATCCAATCGAATTCAGCATCAATTCTAAACGGAATGGGTTCTACATGAATGAGCGATTGACCATGGAATTCCCAATCGTTTTCTTGAAGAAATGCGAGAAGCAAACTGTTTCCAGTAAGACTTCTCGATATGAAAATGGAGCGTTTCAAGCTTTGAGAGAAGCAACTGTTTCTTGTGCGAGAGTTTCCACATCGGAACCGATATTTTCGGAGATACGAACGGGCGCATCCCAAGCATCGGCCACACAAGCGCGTACCTTCAGTTGGCCGTTATGCTCAACGCAATAAGCTCCAAGCGGCATCTGACAACCGCCTTCGAACAGGTTCAGTATTCTGCGCTCCACTCCTATTCTTCTGGCCACGTTATGGTCATTCAATTTTCCGACAATCTCAGCCGTTTCCGCATCGTTTTGGCGAATCTGTAAACCAAGTACGCCTTGCGCTGGTGCTGGAATGAATTCGGTTGGATCCAATTTCACTACATCGAATTCAGAAAGATCCAATTTTAAGCGTTCCACACCTGCCGATGCAAGCATGATAGCATCATAATTTCCTTCGCGAAGCTTGTTGATCCTTGTAGGAACATTCCCTCGCAGATCTTTTATCTCCACATCTTTTCTGAAGTGAAGAAGTTGTGATTTCCGTCTGGCTGATGAGGTTCCAATGACAGCATTCAGCGGCAGTTGCCATTTCTGCGAAGCATCCGATTTCACTTTTCTAATGAGCAACATATCTGACGGATCTTCGCGCTCAGAAACAGCTGCAATGATCAATCCTTCGGGATGTTCGGTTGGCAGATCTTTGTGCGAATGAACCGCAAGATCGATCTCTCCAGAAAGCAATTTTTCTTCCAATTCCTTGGTAAAAAAGCCTTTGCCTTCCATCTTATCAAAACTCAAATGCTGAATGATATCGCCTTGCGTTTTGATGATCTTGATCTCAACTTCCTGTCCGAGCGCTTTCAACTGAGCTTCTACATGATGGGCTTGCCACAATGCAAGATCACTTCCTCTCGAACCGATAATTATCTTTCTACTCATCCTTTTAACATGATCTCTTTAGCCATTTTCATGGGCACACTGATGTATTTCTTCTCCATGTATTCCATCATTTTCTCCAAAACCTCACGCGATTTTGGGTCCAATGCTTCCAACTCTTTATTAAAAACCTGATTGATGGCACGCTCACGGATTTCCTTCACCACTTTCGGAATTTCCTTCATCGAAAGTTCCACTTTCCGCTCGCGTAGCAAACGGTCAAATTCGTTCATCTTATCGTTGATGAGCCGCTTGCAAACCTCCAGTTCCTTTTGTCGTTGTTCCAGATTCTTGCGTGCTTCCTCCTTCAGATTTTCGATGCCGATGTAATGGATATTGTTCTTCCGAAGCACTTCTAATTCAATGTCGGAAGGAACAGCCAGATCAACCACCACCTTTTGAGAAAGGTCAGAACCGATCAACTGCCGATAAAGACGATTGTTGATAATGGGCTGCGAAGCGCCCGTACAGCTGATCAGAATATCGAAAGGCTCGTTGAAATCCTTCAATTCACTCAACGGAAATGCGTTTCCTTTCAGCGATGCGGCCAACTCCTCAGCCTTTGCCAAGGTTCGGTTGAAAACCGTCACCTTTCCGAATGGCGCTTTTTTTAGATACAGTGCCATGGTCTGATTGGTCTGTCCCGCACCAATAATGACAATATGTGGCGGATGATCGATTTCCACTTCGCGCATTTTACGATACGCCAAAGACACCACCGAAACCGGATTCTGCGCGATCTGCGTTTGTGTGTAAATGAGCTTGGCCGTTTCAATAGCCGAGCGGACCAGCAAGCGCAATCGATCTCCGGTCAGACCCAGTTTCTGGCATTTTTCATAGGCTTCGCGAACTTGTGTGATGATCTCGCGTTCGCCCACCACAAGCGAATCGATGGAACTTGACACGTAATAAAGATGCTGAAGCGACTTTTCGCCTTCAAAGGTTCTGCTGTGGTTGGTAGCCCAATCAATGTCGGTTGAATTCCATTCTGGATTAAAAGCAGCAAAGAATTTCCTTCGGAAAGGCTCGTCCAACTCATGCTCCGAGATCATCATGAATTCAACTCGGTTACAAGTCGAAACGTAAAGCAGTTCCTCCAACCCAAGCGATGCTTTCAAATTAGAAAGCCGAGCTTCCAAAGCATCGTCTTCGATGTGCAACCGACCAATGTCTTTCAACTCGGTGGTTTTGTGCGTAAATGCGATGGTTTTAAAATGCTCCATGAAGTGATTTGGACTTCGCAGCGCGAAGATCGTTCAGCAATTTGTTTGCTATGTCACGGAAATGTCACGGAATAAAAAAGCCGTTCCATTTGCGGTGGAACGGCTTTGGATCTAAATCCGAAAAGATTATTTCTTCAGTAAATCTCTGATCTCTCCCAAAAGAACTTCTTCATTTGAAGGAGCTGGTGGAGCAGCAGGCGCAGCTGGTGCAGCTTCTTCTTTCTTCTTGGCAGCATTCATGGCTTTTACCATCAAGAAAATGGCAAATGCTACGATCAGAAAATCGAATGTTACTTGGATGAAATTGCCGTAGTTGATAGATACAGCTGCTGCAGTTTCAACTCCATCAGCTCCCATAACTGCTTCAGAAAGTACGAATTTCAAATCCTTGAAATCCATTCCACCGATCAACAACCCCAATGGAGGCATTAGCACATCGGACACAAACGAGGCTACTATTTTCCCAAATGCACCTCCGATAATGATACCGATGGCCATGTCCATTACATTGCCTTTCATGGCAAACTCTTTAAACTCTTTTAGCATGATCTTTTGATTTTATGGTTAATGCTGGAAAAATACGTGAAATACTTATTTCGGTGCATAACGTTAATTGAGAGTTATTACCATGAATTCAGGTAGCGTATTTTTGCTGAATGATGCGACAGCTTCTTTCCCTCCTTCTTCTTATTCCGTTTCAATTATCTGCTCAACCGGAAATCACGCTTTCTGAAAACAGCAAAGTGAGTTTGGTAACCTGCGGGCCAGGCGAAGAATTGTACGAAGCTTTTGGTCACACGGCCATCCGAATCTATGATCCCAGCCTTGGTTTTGATGCGGTTTACAACTACGGAACCTTCGATTTCAATCAACCGAATTTCTATTGGAACTTCGTTCAAGGACGTTCGATGTATATGCTGGATGTGAACCGATACGCCAATTTTGTCAGGGCTTATCAGTATTACAACCGTTCGGTTCGAGAGCAATTCTTGAATTTGACCTTAGGCGAAAAACAGGCTTTGTTTGATAAGCTTACGTGGAACGCACAAGAAGAAAACCGGGAATATCTCTACGATTATTTCTTCGACAATTGCTCTACGCGTCCGCGCGATGTGATCAATGACGCATTGGGCGGGAAAATTGAATTTGATTCGACCTTTTTGGGAGATGATCGACTTTCGATTCGTCAGCTCACCGATCTCTACATCATCAAGGAACAGCCTTGGGGCGATCTTGGAATCGATCTTTGTTTAGGTGCGGTGATTGATAAACCTGCCACTTCCATGCAATACATGTTCCTTCCGGAAAAACTGGAAGAGGCTTTTGATCATGCATACGTTTTGCGTGATGGAGAACGCATTCCGCTTGTGGAAGAAAAACAGACAACGTTCCAAGCTGCGCCAGTGGTCAGAGAGAAAAGTTGGTTTGTGCCGCAAGTGGTTTTCGTTGGTTTTCTGCTTATCAGTGCTGTGTTTCTCACCATTTTCCGCGTTGCAAAAAGATCAACACGCATTTTTGATGGGCTGCTTTTCATGGCAACAAGTTTTATCGGCTGGAACGCGATTTTCCTTTGGTTCTTCACCAACCATTTTTCTGCCGATTACAACTGGAACATCCTTTGGTCGTTGCCCACAAATGCCATTTTCGGATATGCGCTAATGAAGAAAGAACGTTCAAAATGGACGCGCACATATGCCCTGTTCTTAATTCTGCTCTACGCTGGACTTCTGGTCGGATGGAATTACGTGCCACAATTGTTGCACTACTCGCTCAGATTCTTGGTGGTTTTGCTCCTGTTTGTTGCCGTAGGCGTTTTCAGAACAAGCAGCCCAAAACAATAGCTTCAATTTTCAGCTTGCTTGTACCAACTTTATCTGCATAACGGTGGCAATGCTCAGTGCGCGCTCCTTTGCCAAATGCGCTTTCATGCCTGAGAAATGATTGTCAACGGTTTGGTTGAAATGTTGCAACCATCGGTCGAAATGCTCCTTCTTCAAAGGTTCTTTTGTGTTCAGATCCATGTGAACGCGCATCGGATTTCCTGCATATTTATTGGATCCTAAAAGCTGATCCTCCCAAAAATCAACAAGCCTCGGAAGATGTTCATCCAGATCAAGTGCTACAACTTCCGTAAAAAGAAAGCCTACCAGTTCATCAACCAGCAACTTATCGTAGAATTCTCGAATGATCAATTCAATGTCAGACCGCGTTTCGATGTCTCGTAAAGCGGTCATTTCGATAATGATTCGAGGTTATCGAACATGATATTCTTGTTTTTCAGTTTACCCTCTTCCAACTGTTCAATCAGTTGTTCAATGGCACAACAGTAGTCGTTATACAGCACTTCCAAACTGATATGAAGCACTTTTTCGGAGAAACCAAGATGTTGTTCAACAGCGTTGGAATGAACGACAATGGAATTGGCGGGTAGCATGCAATGCGCAAGATGGCTGCGCAATTGACCATAAAGATCCAATTGCCGATTGGCATTGGCGTACTCGGCAGGAAACAACTTTCGTACAGCAATGGCAAACCGTTTCTTTCCTTGACCTTTTGCTTTAAACGGAAGCGGATCTAAAAGTGCACCGGCCGTTTCTATTCCGTGAACCATGCTGATGAGCAAGTTCAACTGAACATCCGAAGCTTTCATCTTCTTCACTTCGTCCAATAAAAATTGCTGCGCGAAGCGTTTAGAATCCATCAGAGCTTATCGGTAAGTTCCGCCAAAGGTGGTTTGTGATCTTCTCCAAAAATTTCGAAATACACATGGTGGCCAACACTTTGGCGCACGCCACTTGCAGCAATCGTGTCTTGATAAGTAACGTAGCAATCAAGTGCCTTGTCCATCATTTCGCGGTTTTCAGTATTAGCGGTAACGATGCAATCGATATTTTCTTCGGAAGAATGTTTCAACCTGATTCCTCCCGAAAATGTTGGTCCGCCACCATCAGGAATTGTGAATAAAGCCAAACGCTTCAGATAGCTGGCACCTTCATCTTTCATATCGAGATACAACCTTTTCACCACGGCATGACAAACCAAATGATCGTGAAATCCGCTGATTCCGTGCACCGCATAGGTTACGATTATCTCAGGTTTCAATCGTTCAATTTCTTGCTTGATCTCGCTGGCAATTGCTCTCGGATCCATTTCCGAAAGGCCGCTGTCTGGCATGTCAAGAACAGTCATACCACTTAAACCAACCGTTTTCTCTACGTCCAACATCTCTTTGTGGCGCAGCTCTCCCATTTCTTCGACCGACAAACCCAGATCGAAGCGTTTTTTAGTGGCTCCGCCTTTGGTTAGCGTCAGTAGAAAAACATCATCGCCACGCTCCAACTGGTGGTGCATGGCGATAACAGGTCCGAACGATTCATCGTCCGGATGAGGGAAAATGTATAAAATGCGCATTCTAGTTTGTGGCGATTACCAGCACTTTAGAATTCCTCCAAAATGCATCTGGGTCGCTGATCACCAATTTGGCTACTTTTTTACCTTCCTCAACAAATTCGTATGAGTCTTTAGGATGTGGAGTAACCAACTCAGCTTTCTTGGCATCGATGGCTATTTCCTTCACTTCTTGGATATTCACTTCAGCAAGGTCTTCCAAGTTCATATCTTCAGATACGACTTTCACACCACCCAGACCGAGAAACGCTCCTTCCTTGTCAACGATGTTCTTTTCGCGCAACTCCTTGGTCGTTCCCAAAATCCAAAATCCTTTTTGCAACTCATCTTCTTTCGTTTGCAAGGCCTGGTTCTTTTCCTGAATCACTTGAATTCTTCGTTCGTTCTCCAATGCCAAGCGATCCACGCTTGACATCAACTTGTCGATGTAGATGTTCGCTTCTGCCAAACCTTCTTTCAGCATCGCAATTTCTTCGTCTTTCTTTTTCAGATCATTCTTCAAATTAGTCAGCATCTGCTTCAGGTTATCAGACGAAATAGAACTTTGCTCAAGTTTTTTCTCCAGCGTTTCTATCTGACTTCTTGTGCGCTTCATGTTATCGTAAATGAGCATCATATCGTCTACAATGGCATCTTCTGCATTTGTAGAAGTTTCGCCCGAAATGGCACGTGCCGTAACAATCCCTTCCAATTCCTTGATGCTATCCAAGTTCGTTTGGATGTTATTGAGCGATGCGATGAACGAATCGATGTCTTGATCTTTCTGAGCTGCCAATTGCTGCATTTCAGTCAGTTTCAGTTCAAGTTCCTTCTCTCTTTGGTCGCACGATGCTAAGAACAGCATGCTCATTAATATGATTCCGATGTTTTTCATGATAAGTTGGTTTTTCAAAAATTGAAATTAGAACAAATGAACGGCACCGACCATCACATTCGTAGCATCCAATCCAAATTTAGTGCTTCCGATCAGAGATCAGGTCTCTACTTCAATCAATTTTGTTCCAATTAGCTAACGAAACACTTTAACAGACATTATTGGCGGTTTGAAAATCTAACAGATCTTAACAACTGTTTGGCAACTTATTAGCTTCATTTTCGACTTTCGCACGATAGTTGCTTACTTTCGCCTTATGTCAAAAACAACAAAAACCATTATGCCTTTATTGAATCGATTATCTCTTGCTGCCGTCCTATTTTGTATTTCATTTTCTGCTTCTGCGCAAGTAGTTGGCGGAATGAACTTCAAGCTTGAAAAACTCTACATCGAAGAAAAATTTGAAGATGTTGCCTACAAAGGAGAGAAAATGCTGGAGGACGACAAGTACAGCAAAGACCCTGAGATCTACCTATACGTTGCAATGGCCTGGTACGAGATCAGCCAGACAAATGACGAGAAGAAGAAAGAGGAATATCCGAACGCACTGCGCGATGCTTTTAAATATGCAGCTCGTTTTTACAAGAAAGACAAGGAAGGAACTTGGTATGATGACAATGCCGATTTCTTCAACGATCTGGCAAAAGGCGGAATTGCAGAAGCAGCTCAATACGTAGATGATGATAAAAAGTTGAGAAACGCTGTTTCGACCTATAAATACATGACCAAAGCGATGCCTGAAGATTACAACCTATTGTTCTTCAAAGGTGTGCTCGAAAACAAGAATCGAAATACAGGACAAGCAGAGCGCGACATTCAGCAAGCGATGAACGGACTTATTCCATTGTATGAGAATCCTAAATACAAACCAAGCAAAGCCACAGCGCCTGCTTTGGAAGATGGCATGCTTAGATGGACAGATGCGATGCTTGAAATGAACTATGCCGATTCTGCCAAAAAGACCATCAACTGGGCTTTGAAGTTTTTCCCTGAAAGCGAAAAAGTAAAAGCAAAAGCAGAGAAGCTGAAATAGCTTACCGCGGAAACGCTATTTCGGTTCGTATTGGTAAAGTAAGATCTGCGAATTGCAGATCTTGAAACGCATACGTTCCAAATCCGATTCCAACTGATATTCTTTGCAAGGCGTGTCTCTCACCTTGCTTTCGTTAAAAAGCACATCAGATTCTTTGATGCGCGAAACAAGCAGTGAGTCGGCAAAGGGTAATTCAATTCCTTGTGCAATAACCACGGAATCAACTGCAAGTTCTTCAATCACTCGGTCGGCTGGAAGCCACGCAGGGAAATCCCGATCCCGGATCAAAAGAGCATAAACCAACAGACAACCTAAGGCTGTGCCGAAGGCAAAATATCCAAAGCGCTGAAAGAAGTTCATTTGCCTGTGTTTCCTTTTAGCAGATTTCCCGTAAAGCGTAGGAATTCAGAACGCTGTTCCTTATTGGTAAAAACGGAACGTATCGTATCCCAATAAGTGTTTGTCACTTCTTTTACTTCTCGCTCTTCAGATGTGAGTTGAATGGTGTGGTCGCCAGCTTTCATGGAAAGCGTGTCGGCTTCCTCAAACCTCCGCTGCGCGGATGATTTATATCCTTGTTGCTCCTCGCACATTCCTAAATTATTGAGCGTGATCGGGTCTTCAGGATCGAGTTCAATCGCTTTTTTATAATCGGCAATTGCTCCTTCCACATCACCAAATCCGTTTCTGACAAAAGCGCGTAACGAATAGCGATAACTGTAGTTCGGGTCCAATTCCACGCATCGGTTCAGGTCAGACATGGCGCCATCGGTATCTTTCAGTCTGAGTTTTGTGACTCCCCTATCACTGAGGTACGTTACATTATTGGGCGATAGTTCCAGTGCGCGGTCGAACTCAATAAGTGCCATAGGAATCTTATCCAATTTCAAATGGCATAAAGCAACATAATAGATGGCTAAATGATTTACGGGATTGGAATCTACCGCCAATTGAAAACGCTTTAGAGCAGATTCAAGTTCTCCTTTCTGTAATGCGATTTTTCCTTCTTCAATATGCTCGTCAGTTATCATGGTGCAAAGTTACTGATGCGTTGGTCAAACTTTCACAATTCGTTCTTCATCCAAATAAACCAGCAGACCTTCCACTTGTTCGAAACCCAATTCGTGCATTGCTTCTTTGTAAACTGCCATTTGTTGATGATGTTTCTTCAACTCTCCGCCCGTTTTGTAATCCAACACCCAAGCATGATCATCTGCAGAAACCACACGGTCTGGACGAACCCATTTACCATTCGCAAGTTGGATATCAGCTTCATTCCTGATCTGTTTTCCATCCGAATAGAGTGCCACCAATTCGTCTTTTGACATAAGATGTTGAATCTTCGTTTTCAACGATTCTGTTTCTGCCTTTCCTATTCTACCATCTTCAACCAAAAGGGCCAATGCTGCATCAATGTCTTTTTCTGTTTCGATGGTCGCCATCGCTTCATGGATCAGAATACCCAGATTTCGAGCATCATTTGGATCTGCGGTTTTCCATCGCTCTTTGGATGGTCGTGAAATGCTTATCCGTTGCTTCCAAAAAGGATCACCTGTTGATGCGATTACGTAATCATTCTTTTTCCCCTCCTTCTTCTCTGTCTTTACCCGATCACCGAGTTGAAAACTGAATTGTTCTCTCACCTTTGAATCCAGCACGGAAACATGCTCGAAAATATATTGGATGGCTGTAGATGGCGATGAATCTTTGGCATTCGCATTTTTCAATTTTCCACTCACATACAATCTCTCTTTGGCACGTGTAAGCGCAACGTACATTTCGTTCAGCATATCCATTTGCTGAACAGCCACTTCACGATTCAGGTCTTCTGCAAACGGAGTGGCAGAAAGCGAATCGCTCGCTTGTACACGCAATCGGTCGAGCGGTTTGGTTCGCTCATCATCCATATAAACCCAAATGGAATTTTTCTTCCTTGGGTCAGGATAATCGGCATACGGATGCATGACGACCGGAAACTCCAAGCCTTTGCTTTTGTGTATGGTCAGCAAGCGAATGGAGTCGCTGTTTTCGGAAAGCGCAATGGATCTTTTGGCTCTTTTCTCAGACCAAAACTCCAGAAATCCTGACATATCGTTTCCAGTGGTTTTGCCAAAACCCAACACTTCATCCATAAAATAAGTGATGTACGCATCCTTCGCATTATTGAATACTGCGTGTTTGAGATGCTCAAAAATTCCAAAAAGCGATTCTTGCTTCAGCGCTGCCCAACTGAGCGTTGGAAACAGTTCTGCCAAAAGCTGAATGACCAAGGTTGGGTCTTTTCTCTGGTTGACGAACATCAATCTTTCGGAGGTCATTTCGGTGTCGTTCCGCACCAATCCTAAATTCTGAATGAGTTCGGCAATATTCACCCGATTTTCGGGCACATGAGCAAATGTGGCAAGATTAACGAGCAAGCGAACGCTTGGTGAACTGTTGATTAACAGTGATTCGTTGGAAACCACCTGAAGCTCGTTACTTATAAGGTACTGCGCCAGTTTTACCGCTTCCTTATTCGTTCGGCAAATAATGGCAATATCGCCAGCGGCAAAACCATCTGCAATGCAATCTCTCACCCATTCAAGAATGCAATCCTGCACCATCGCGTCATATTCTTCCCTGTTAGATTCGCCTGGAAAGAAGCGAAGGGAAACCAAACCTTGGCGTTTGCTAGAAGGCGTCTGCTCGTTTCCTTCGTACATCTTCTGAAGCGATTCGGGCATGTAGGTCTTGAGCGAACTGAACAGCGCGTTATTGAAATTGACCACTGTTTCTGAAGAACGATAATTGAAAGCGAGATTTTCAACCTCCGCATTGGCCTTCAACACTTGTTCGCGTTGATTGATCACCAAGCTCATTTGCGGTTGATCAGCTAACTGCTCTTTCAAATAATCGGTACGATGAATGTCTGGCAATTGCACAAATTGCTGCACATCACCACCTCGCCAGCGGTAAATGCTTTGCTTCGCATCGCCCACAACCAGGCAAAGATTATCGTGCGCCAAACTTTCGTCAATCAGCGGCAGCAAATTGAACCACTGAAGCACACTCGTATCTTGAAACTCATCTACCAGAAAATGCTTGTATTTGTGTCCGATACGTTCGTAAATGAACGGTGCAGTTTCGGTCATTACCACCTTGCTTACGATATGGTTGAATTCCCCAATGTGCAGTAGTTCTTCTTCCGTTTGCAACTGCTGTTGAATGCGCTGCATTTCATCTAAAAGCGCAATGCTGTAAATGTGGTCGAACACCAGTTGCAGGAACCAGTTTTCAGCGTTTATCTGAATGATCTGCCGCGTGTTCTCTGCCAGTTGCATTTTTATTGCGTCCAAGGCCATTTCATCTGCAGAAGTTGCTTTTCCGCTCATCCATTTGTCCTCTTCGAGTGTCTTAATGACGTAGCTATTGGGATCTTTAACCGATCCTTTTGACGCGTTGCTCAAGAAGCCATAAATACCTTTCGCTCCTTGAAAAAACTTATCCGCGCTTAAGCCATTTGCTTGGATTTCGCCTAAACTGCTCTGTCCAAGTGCTACCATCCGAGCGGCACTAGCAGAAAGTTTCGACCGTAGTTCACTGCGGAGCTCGTTGAATTCTTGCAGTCCGATTGTTCGGAGTCTTTCCAGATGGAATCTGCTCTCTTCGCTAAAAAGTGTGGAAGCAAATTGTTCGAGCAGCGCATCTATCGACCAATTCCCTTCTTCATCAATCCGAGATTGTACCACGTCAATAAGCGCAGCGGTCAAAACCCTATCCTCGCCAACCATCTGCAAGAGCTGCTTCACCACCTCGTGCTTGATTCTATCCGTATCAAGTTCAACTTCAAAATTGATGGAAAGTCCAAGATCTTGGGCAAAGGTTCGAATCACCTTGTGCGTAAAATGGTCGATAGTGCTGATGCTGATGTCGGAATAATGGTGAAGCATATGCCGAAGCGTTTGCTGCGCACGCATTTGCAGCACCGATTCTGACACGTTCAATTCGGACATTAACAAGCTTGCCATAGCATCTTCTTCTTTCGATCCGCTGGCAAGCTTAGATAGTACGTTGACCACACGGGTCTTCATTTCTTCAGCAGCCTTGTTCGTAAAAGTGATGGCCAGAATTCCCCGATATAAATCGGGCTTCTCTGCCAACAAGGCGAGCCTGAGGTATTCCTTTACGAGGGTAAAGGTTTTTCCAGACCCTGCAGATGAACGATAGATTTTAAATGGCACAGTCTGAAGTTAAGGATGTTGTTCTTATTAATGTCTCATCCAAGCTCTTCCAACGGAAAAATAACCGGTCTGCTTGGTGCCGCATCATTCTCGAAAGGTGCTACTTGCAAATTGAGTAAGTACAAGCCATCTACAACGTTTGATGGAATAAAAGCCAGTTCGGTTATGGTGCAATCCATTCTTGGCGCAGTCGGATAATTCCAAAATGCGCGATGTCCCAATAATTCTCCGCCATCCTCTTCCCTATCCACGCTTGGAAGATCCAAAATCAAATGCTTGCAACCGCTTTGTACCAATTTGGTAATTGCCAGATGATGAACAAATGGCGGATTTGTTCCGGAATAATTCCGCTCGCGTTTATCTACCTCATTCGGTAATGTTCTGATGATTACCGAATCGGTTTGTTTCAATGCTGAAAGCTGATCAGCCAAAATGATACAATCCCCATTATCCATTATTGTTGGAGCGACTGAAATGAGTTGCGCAACTGAATGATGCTGCTTGAAATACTTGTTTACGCTATAAATGGTCTTGTCGATATGACCCAAGCACTCAGTGTGAGTGCCATTCCCGTGTGGATTAAAATGAACATCTCTATAATTCACGGGAGCACCCAAAGCAACTTCACCAACCCAATCACCCATTTTGAAGGGCTCCATTCTCACAGGATGCGCGAAGTATGCATTCAGTTTCCCATTTTCCGAAACCGGTATGGAGAGGTCTATTCCTGTAGATAGATCTGCGTAATAATTCTTCCCGTTATGAGCAACTGAAACGTCCATTTACTTAATCCACGCTTTGATCCATGCCATGTTAGTGTTCGCTTCAATATTGTTTTCTTGGGCATCATCTAATTGCCAAAGAAGGTCTAAACCGCTGCGTTTTTCCACCTCATCAATGGACACGATCTTGGAAATCACCGAATCATTTCTGCCACTTGCCTGATCCATAATGAAGGCTGCCTGCTGGAAAGAATTAGGTCCCGATGGGAGAATTACAACCTTCCAATAGCCACTTGGTACTTTATGGGTTTCGTTGGCCTTTGGTAATGGCGGCATGGTACGCTCGTAAAGCGGACCTGTCATTACATACACTTCCTTGTTCCCTTGCAGGATGAGGTCACGAACGGCATCTTCCAGTTTCACCCAAGGACCTTGATTGAGGTCGGATTTTTGGGGTGTAATGTTGCTTAGCAAATTGGTCTGTGACGCCAAAAGTGAATTCTTAAATGATCCAAGAGGTGCTTGATGTCCACGTTCGTAGTCTTCCGAACCGTTGGCACCAGTATAGTCCGATGCTTCTAGCGTTTCATCTCCATCAAGCCATTCTTCCGATTTCCAGTTCCGTTCAAGCCCCAGTTCTCCATCTACTTCATGAATGGTTAGTCTGTAAGCTACCCAATCTGCAAACTTGGTTTCATCATTACTGCTAAGCGCATAAATGTCATGAATGATAAGGTCGTTGGTTGCAGGCGCTCCAAACGGAAAACCACCAAAAAAATGCTTACAATGAATTTCGGGTCTTGACTGCCCTACAACCGTGGTGGTCAGCAACAAGAGCATTAATTGTATGATATTCTTCATTCGAAATATTTGCAACTAAAATAGCTTGGTACCGATGGAAAAAACAATGCCCCGCTCATAAATTATGAACGGGGCAATGCAAATGGTTCTACGTCAATTACTTGACCACCACAAGCCTTTGCTGAAGGACCTTATCATTATCGAGTGCAATTCTCAATATGTAAACTCCTTCGGCTTCATTGTGAAGATCGATCATCGTTGTTCCAGCGAATGAAGTCAGATTGATACTTCCAAGCACTTGTTTTCCCATAAGATCGAACACAGCTAATTGCATGTCCGACTGACGATCGAGCGAATAGCTGATGGTGAAAACACCTGTAGACGGATTTGGATAGATGTCCATACTTAAACCAAACTCCTCAATTCCTGTGGCGCAAGGCGAATTCTGATCAAAGGTGAATTCTTCGATAAAACTAGTCACGGTACATCCATAGGAATCCACAATTGTTACCGTGTAATTTCCACTAGCCGTAGGACAGTAAGTCACGTTTGTTGCATTCGCAATTGGAGCTCCGTTCAACGACCATTGATAAGAAGAAGCAGTGTCATTTGAACAGCTCAGCAATCCATCAACCGTTGATATGATATTCGGAGTAACCTGATCAAAGAATGAAACAAGCACCGTATCCGTGTTACTTACGCAACCGTCCTGGTTAATTACGGATAGCCAATAACTGGCCTCATTTGTCACCGTTATGCTAGCAACACTTGCACCTGTGCTCCAGTTATATTGAGAATATCCAGAACCTGCAGTCAACACCACTGATTCTCCTTG
The DNA here is from genome assembly GCA_021739695.1 of Flavobacteriales bacterium. Taxonomy (NCBI): domain Bacteria; kingdom Pseudomonadati; phylum Bacteroidota; class Flavobacteriia; order Flavobacteriales; species Flavobacteriales bacterium. The sequence goes on from JAIPBM010000006.1 coordinate 170,406, forward strand.
ACAAATCTGTACAGGTCCGCTTGGTTGAATCTGAATCTCGAATGGAGCATCTTGTCCAATGCTCACATTTCCGACAACGCTACATCCGTTAACATCAGAAACGGTGACCGAGAAGTTTCCAGCAGGAAGAGCATTAGGATTGAATCCTCCCCAGTTTTCAGTGTATGGTCCAGTTCCACCTGTAACAGTTACTGTTGCCGTGCCATCATTACCGCTATTGCAAGTAACATCTGTTCCTACAACTTCAACTTCCATTTCAACCACATCCACGAAGAATGTACAGCTAGCTGTATTTCCATCCTCATCTTCCGCTATAATGGTTGTGTTCAACTGTCCGGTAATTACAGTGCCAACAGCTGGAGATTGCGTCAAAGTCACCGTTCCGCAGGCATCTGAAGCAGTTGCTAATGTTGTGTAATCGAGCAACGCGAAGTTGCAATTAGCACTCAACTGAAGTACCTGATCAGATGGACATATTACCGTTGGAGGCAATACATCATCGACCGTTAAATTGAACGCACAATTGTCACTATTGCCATTATCATCCTCAACTGTAATCTGAATACCATACGTTCCAGTTCCAAAAATTGTGCTTCCTGCTGCAGGAATCTGCTGATATGATAATGTTATATCGCAATTATCTTCCGCACTCATCAAGCTTGTATAATTTGGAACGGTGAATGAACACGAGCTATTCAGCGTGGCAAGCTGATCAGAAGGACATTGTACGATTACTGGATCAGTGTTGTCCTCAGGAATCACACCAAAGGTACAGGTCGCTTCATTTCCATTATCATCCTCCACTGTCATGGTAACTGCAGTTCCTGTCAAAATAAATGTTCCCTGAGGAGGAAACTGACTCACCGCCATTCCTGATGCACAGTTGTCTGAAGCAGTTACAAGTGTAGAGTAGTCTTCAACCACAAATTGGCAGTTTGCATCCAACGAAACGAACTGAGCGTTCGGACAAACAATTGTAGGTGTAACATCATCAGATGGGACAACATTGAATGTACAAGAAACCGAATTTCCGTTCAAATCTGATACCGTTATCAAAATCTGTGTAGTTGAACTGATGGCCGTTCCTTCTATTGGAGACTGGGTAATGCTGGTAGCATTACAATTGTCGCTAGCAACTACTTCTGGCTTGTAATCTTCCAACAGGAACTCACAATTCTCATTCAAACTAACGAAGACCGTTGAAGGACAGGTCACTGTCGGATCTGAATTATCTGAAGGATTGACCACGAATGAGCAGGCGTCTGAATTTCCATTGCCGTCATCAACGGTCAAGGTTACCGTTACAGTACCAGCAATTGATGTTCCCGCTAGGATATCCTGAGTGACAACCAAGTTTAAACCACAGTTATCGTCTACAACCGCCATTCCAGTATAATCTGGCAGAATAAACGCACAATTCGCATTGAACGACACGTCTTGATCTTGAGGACATGTTATGGTAGGGTCTGTTTCGTCAGCTGGAATAACTGAGAACGAACAACTTGCTGTGTTTCCATTTCCGTCTTGCGCTGTAAGCGTGACAGAACTAGTTGAACTAATGAGTGTGCCAGCAGATGGACTTTGCGTAATTACAAAGGTGTTGGAACAGTTGTCAGTAGCTGTTACAAACCCGATGTAATCAGAAATTTCGAACTGGCAGTCTGAGTTGAGAGACACATTCTGATCAGGCGCACAAACAACTGTTGGCGGTGTATTGTCTTCAGGAGTAACGTTGAACGAACAAGTTGAGCTATTGCCGTTGCCGTCATTGGCAGTTAGTGTAACCGCAGTTAATGAAGTGACACTCGTTCCAGCCAATGGGCTTTGACTTACCAAAATGACAGTAGAACAATTATCGGAAGCAACTCCAGCAACTGTAAAATCAGCCAAGCTGTATATACAATTCTGGTCGAGGTCAACAGCTAGATCTGATGGACACACGATCACTGGGTCAACATTATCCTCTGGTTGAACTACGAAAGCACAACTTGAAGTATTGTTGTTGTCATCTGAAGCTGTTAAGGTCACAATCGTATTTGAACTTTGGGTTGAACCAACTGCTGGCGACTGAGACACAATAATCAGCGAACTACAGTTGTCATCAGTGACAGCCAATCCTGTAAAGTCTGATAACCCAAATTCACAGTTTCCATCCAGCTGAGCTACTTGAGCAGATGGACATGTGATACTTGGAGCCAAATTATCGTAAGGAGCTACGCTGAACGTGCATGAAGTAGAATTTCCGTTATCATCCTCAGCTGTCAATGTGATGACGCTAGTTCCTCCGATCATGCTTCCCGAAGTAGGACTTTGGGTTATGGTTGGAGTTAGATCGCAGTTATCAATTGATGATGCTTGCCCAGAGTAATCTGGAAGTTGGAACATGCAATTCGCATCAAAAAATGCTTGCTGATTCCCGATACACGTAATACTCGGAGCGATATTGTCAATCAGATCAACCGTAAATTGACATGTTGATTGATTTCCAAGATTATCTTCAGAACTAATCGTAACTGTGGTAAAACCAGTGATTACGGTGCCAACTGCTGGGCTTTGCGCCAATGAAACCGGACCACAATTGTCAGAAGAAACAGTAAGCAACATGTAATCTGGCAAAGTGAACTGACAGTTGATGTTTGAGCCTACTACTTGATCCAATGGACAGGTGACAACTGGCGGAGTTTCATCACTTACAACGAATGAACAACTGGCTGTGTTGCCATCAACATCTGTTGAAGACAAGGTTACGGTTGTTACCCCAGTAATGACCGAGCTAGGTGCTGGAAGCTGAGACACAACTGGATTCGCATCGCAATTGTCGCTTGTTGTAGCTAATCCAGTGTAATCCGGAATCGTCAATTGACAAATATTATTGAACAATTCCGTCTGATTGGATGGACATGTAACTACAGGTGCTTCATTGTCCTCAACAGTGATTGTGAAACTGCAAGAAACTGATTGTCCGTTACCATCTGTGGCCGAAAAAGTTATCTGCGAATCTCCAAGTGGGAAAGAATCTCCACTTGAAAGCCCTGATTGCAACATAGGAACAATAGATTGATTGCAGTTATCTGTAACCGTTGGATCATCATAAGTTACAACGGCCTGACACGTGTTCGGTTCAACATAGGCAACAATACCATTCGGACATACCATCAATGGGTCTTCAGTGTCTTCAACAGTTACAGAGAAAGAACAAAGGCTGGTATTTCCCGAACCATCGGTTGCAGAGTATCTGATTGGCGTTGTTCCCAATGGGAAAGTCGAACCAGAAGCAAGTCCCAACGTCAAGACTGGAGTAATTGAACCTGTGCAATTATCGGTAACCGTAGGAAGTGCGTAAGTGACAACCGCATCGCAATTGCCTGGGTCATTATTTACCGTAACACTTGGAGGACAGGTAATTACTGGATCTTCATCGTCCTCAACGGTCACAATAAAGCTACATGTCGATGCATTTCCGTTAGAATCATCCGCTTCATACGTAACGGTGGTTGCACCAACAGAGAATGTTGAACCTGATGCAAGCCCTGCTTCCAAGGTAGGAACAATTGGAGTCGTGCAGTTGTCAGTTACAACTGGTGTACTGTAAGTAACGGTAGCTCCACAGGTTCCGATCTCCGAGTTAACGGTTACGTTGACCGGGCAAACAATGATTGGATCTTCAGTATCACTCACCGTGACATCAAACTCACAATTTGTAGTATTTCCATTGCCATCATCAGCCACATAAACCACGTTGGTCAAACCAACTGGGAAGATTGTTCCGCTTGCTTGACCTTGCGTCAACTGAGGCACAACAACACCAGCGCAATTATCCAAAGCTGTAATGGTTGCATAAGTAACCAGCGCACCGCAGATTCCCAGATCATTTACCTGTACAATATCTGTAGGACAGCCGAAAATGGTTGGCGGATTGACATCCTCCGGAGAAACGGTAAATGAACAGATTCCAACATTTCCAGTTAGGTCTGTTGCTGAGATGGTCACAACTGTAGCACCACCGATCAACGATCCTGCTAATGGTGTTTGGGTCACCGTTCCACTTGGGCCACAGTTATCCGATACAGTTGGAACACCAGTGTAATTGGCAACAATAAACTGACAATTGGCACTTAAAGGAACCGTCTGATCGGTAGGACAATTAGTAAGAACCGGCAAGGAATTATCCTCCAAAATGATGTTGAACGTACATGTCGCACTATTGGAATTTGCATCCAACGCGGTCATCGTAATAGAAGCAGATGTTCCAGATACGATTCCAGTACTTGGGCTTTGAATGATGGTAGGATTCAAGTCACAATTATCTGATACCGTGACCAGCGAAGTATAATCAACGATGGCAAAATCACAGCTTGCAGAAAGATCCACAGCAAAACTTGCTGGGCAAGTGATGACAGGAACTTGATGATCCTCTGGGAGGATATCGAATGTACATGTTGAAGTATTACCTGCATCATCGGTCACAGTAATGGAAACCGTAGTTGTTCCACTGATAATGGTTCCAATTCCAGGAGATTGGGTTACAAATGGTGTATTATCGCAATCATCTGAAAAGGTCGATAAGCTTGTATAATCAATCACCGTGAACTCACAATTTGCAGTGAAATTCGGGGTCTGGTTAGGAGGACAAGTAAGCGATGGAGCGGTATCATCAACAGGCGAAACGTTAAAGCTGCAATTGTTTGTGTTTCCCGCATCATCTGTTGCTGTAATCGTCACTAATACGTTTCCAGAATAGTCTCCTGTAGCTGGAGTTTGAACTAGATTAGGATTCGAACAGTTATCGCTAAAAGATACTTGACCTGTATAGTCAGCCAAGGTGAACTCACAATTTGAGTTGGCACTAACGGTGACATCCGCAGGACATGAAATAGATGGTGCTTGATTGTCTTCCGTTGTAACGGTAAACGAACAAGTTCCTACATTATTTCCGCCATCAGTTACCGAGAACGAAATTGTCGTAATTGCTTCTCCTGAAATGGTAGTTGTAGCTATTGGGCTCTGAGTGATTGAGAAAGGTGATGAATCGCAATTATCAGAAACAAAAACAAGTGGTGTGTAATCTGGAAGATCGAATTCGCAATTAGCGTCCAACGCAACTGTAGTATTGGCAGGACAGAACAGAACAGGCGCAGTTTGATCTTCTGGACTTACCGTCATGGTACAAGAACCAACATTTCCTGAAGGATCAATCGTTGAAAGCGTAACAACCGCAGAACCACCAATGAGTGAACCTGCGACCGGGCTCTGAGTGAACACGAAGGAACTAGTGCAATTATCTGTTGCACTTACAAAGCTACCGCCTGTGTAATCGGGCAGCGTAAACGAACATTGCCCCCCTGTTGGAACCGTGATTACTGGTTGCAAACACGATACAGAAGGAACACCAATGTCACTTGGGATAACTTCAAACGAGCAGCTCACCTGATTTAGGTCTGCATCCGTTGCTGTAAGGGTAACAGTTGTTTGAGAGGTGATGTAATCACCCACAATAACATCTTGAGCAACAGTTGGCGAACCACAATTATCTGTTGCAACTGCCAATCCTGTATAATCAATCAATTGATATTGACAGTTTCCATCAAAATTAACCTGCAGATTTCCTGGGCATGTAATAGTAGGATCTGTCTGGTCATTTTCAGTAATTGTAAATGTGCAACTTGAGAAGTTGTTGTCAGCATCAACTACGGTCAGCGTTACAACCGCACTTCCTGAAAAACTAGATCCCACAGCTGGCGTTTGCGTTACGTCTGGAAATGGATCACAATTATCGTCTGTGCTACCAGCAGCAGTATAATCAGGCACCACAAATTGACAGAGTGCATTGGAGCTCACATCCAGATCCAGTGGACAAATGATGGTAGGATTCACTTGGTCTTCAATTGTATATGTATATGTACAATCACCAGTGTTTCCACTTGCATCCTCAACAGTAAGCGTAACCGTGGTGATTCCTGCAATAAGGACTGTTGATACTGCAGGAGACTGAGTAACAGTTGGGCTTGCATCACAATTATCTGAAATAACCAATTCATGGTTATTTGTTTCATTTATCATGACGTACTGACAATTAACATCAGTACTCACAATTGTATCTGTTGGGCAAGAAATGGTTGGTGCAGTATTATCAACGGCTGAAACGGTGAATGTGCAAGTGCTGGTGTTGGTAGCATCGTCTGTAGCCGTCAAGGTTACAGTAGTTACCGTTCCTATAGAAATGCCCGTTGCTGGAACTGGATCTTGGGTCACTGTAACTGTAGGGTCACAAAAATCTGTAGCAACGGCTTGACCAGTATAACTTACTAAGTCATAAAGACAAGAAGCATTGGTACTCACTACCTGATTTTGTGGACAAACGATCGAAGGAGCTGTTTGATCCGTTGGAAGTACATCAAACTGGCATGTGGCTGTATTTCCAGCACCATCCGTAGCAGTAAGCACTATTGTGGTATTTGCTCCAAGTGATGTTCCTACCGAAACTGACTGAGTGACCACAACACTACTTGGGCAATTATCCTGTACACCTGTTGCCAGACCGGTCATATCTATCATGTTGTATGTACACGTAGAATTGAGAGCGACCGTTTGATCGGTCGGACAAGTGATGGTTGGAGGCGTATTGTCATCAGGAATGACATTGAAGGTACATTGAGTAGAATTGTTAGCGGCATCAACAGCCGTTATCAGAATAGATGTTGAACCAGTAATGACCTGACCACTTCCTGGAAATTGCGTCACGGTCAGCGAGTTGCTGCAATTATCAGTTGCAGTAGCCATTGCGGTATAGTCCACCAATGTAAACGCACAATTGGCATCAAAATCTTCTAGCTGAGCAGTAGGACAAACCAACGTTGGTGCAGTCACATCGACTGGGCTTACTGTGATCGCACAATAATTGGAATTACCGGCATCATCAGTGGCCGTGATAGTAACCGTGGTATTGCTCTGATTACTGATCACCGTACCAAAACCAGGGCTTTGTGTAATATTCAATGACAGATCGCAATTATCTGAGAATGATGCATTTCCAGTTAGATCCGCAAGCGTATAATTACAGTTGGCATCATAATTTACGGTAATGGCCGATTGAGGACAGACATCAACTGTTGGCCCTTGGCTGTCAATAGGAGTAATGTTGAATTGGCAAGTTCCTGCGTTACCACTAGCATCTGTAGCTGTCAAGGTAACCGTTGTCTGGCCTTGAATTACAGTTTGCGAGCTAGGAGATTGAGTAATGATAGGAGCATTGTCGCAATTATCCATATCCGAAAGCAATCCAACATAATTGCTCGTTCTGGTTCCAACTACAAACTCACAACTTCCGTCAAACAGAACATTCAGATTCGACCCGCATGTGATGACCGGAGCAGTAACGTCATTCAGTAAAACTTGGAACGTACAAGAAATTGAATTTGGAACAGTCGCACCGTCAGTTGCTGTGAGCGTGACCGTTACGGTCGGATTAACAGTAAAATCATATACTGTTCCGCTTGCAGGCAATTGCGAAATAGTAACCGAAGAACAAGCTTCTGTGGATGTGGCAAATGATGTGAAATCGGCTAAGTTGTATTCACAATTTGAGTTTACGTTAACTTGCTGCGCTTGAGGACAAGCCAAACTTGGCGGAATATTGTCTTCAAGATTTAGCGTGAACTGGCACGAATAGTGGTTTCCAGCAACATCTGTTCCTGTAATAGTCACTAACGATGAATTAGACCCGATTGCTGTTCCAGCAGAAGGCGTTTGAGTAAGAGCAACACTTCCCGGACAGTTGTCAGTTGCTGTTACCAAACCTGTGAAATCAGTAATGGCATACGCGCAATTGGCGTTGTAATATGCTGTTTGAGTACCGGGGCAAGTAACGGTTGGCGGAGTATTATCCAGAACCGTTACATTGAATGTACACGTGCTTTGATTAGGATTTGGCACAGCATCATCAGTAGCCACCAAAGTAACCGTGTAAGTTCCTGAAACCGTTGCACCGACAGATGGTTGAGTTACAACGGGAGTTCCTCCACAATTGTCGGTTGCAACAACAGATGGAAGTGTTGTGTAATCCGGTAGAACCGCTTCACATCCTGATGTTGCTGCTATCGTACGATCAGCAGGACAAATAATCGAAGGTGGAAGAAGATCATTTGGTTGAGCCAAGAAAGTGCATGGAACGGAATTGGCACCATCAGAGACAGTTACCGTAACAGATACTGGATTGAGGTGTAATGTTCCTGCCGATGGCGTTTGAGTGAATGTAAAACTAGGATTACAAACATCTGAAGCTGTAAGTCCAATTGTGAAATCGGGCATTAAAAACTGGCAACTATTATTGACAGCAACAAGTTGTGGTGCAGTCGGGCAGTTGTCAAACGTTGGAGGAGTATTATCAAACGGAGTTACGGTCCAAGCACATGAACTTTCATTTCCTGCATCATCGGTTGCCGTTATCGTAATAGTTGTCTCAACCGTAATGATTCCTGCTGATGGTACTTGAACAACGGAAGCCAAAACACAATTATCTGCAATACCCGGATCTCCAGTAAAATCTGCAAGCACATATTGGCAGTTTGGGAAGGTGGTAGTAACAGATGATGGACAAACCACATCAGGGAATTCGTTATCCTCAACGGTTACAACGAAAACGCAGTTGACAGGGGAATTTCCCGAGCCATCGACCACAGAATATTCAACCGTTGTGGCACCGATCGGAAATACATCTCCATTTCCGAGAGCGGAAACCTGTGTAATTGTAGGATTGGCCGTACAGTTATCATCTGCATCAATCGTAAAATTCACTAGTGCTGTGCATACGTCCGGATCTGTAGAAACAGTAAAGTTAGACGGACAAGGATCCCATTCAGGATCTTCAGTATCAGCAACCGTAAAGCTGAACGTACAATCAGTGGTGTTGTTAGAAGCATCTCTCACTTCATAGCCAATCGTATAACTGCCATTTTGAAATGTGTTACCGCTACTTAATGGTATTTGATCCGTTCTACTTAATGGATTAGACGGTAAACTGCAATTATCGGCAGGTACAGGATTTGCCCAAGTAACTTGTGCGCCACATGCCCCAGGGCTGTACGTAACAACAGCTGTTGGGCAGCTGATAGTAGGAGGTTGATTATCTGCCACAGTAACCGAAAAGGAACATGTCCCTACGTTTCCACTCGCATCAGATGCAGAATAACTCACGGTCGAAACTCCGACTGGAAAATTTGGTCCACCTGGGTTTGGTCCTGAAGATTGAGAGGCACTTCCTGATCCACTACAGTTATCAGAAACTGAAACTCCACCCCAATTAACGGTGGCAGCGCATAAGCCTGCGTCTGTTGTAGCATTGATATTTGCCGGACAGGTTAGAACAGGTAATGTGTTGTCATTAACCTGCACCACGAAAGAACAACTCGCTGAATTCGCACCATCCGAAGCCGTAAAAGACAAATTGTGAGTTCCCACGTTAAAGTTTCCTCCGTTGATGCTAGCATTACCTGTCAACACTACGTTGGATGGACAATTATCTGTAGCAGAAACCGTGTACGGAACATTTGCCAAACAATTTCCAGACCCAGAAACAGCTGTCAAAGTTCCAGTAGGGCAGGTAATAACAGGTGAAGTATTATCAGATACGGTAACGACAAACGAACAATCAGTGAAGTTTCCTGCAGGGTCCGTGGCTCTCCAAGTTACAGTGGTTGCTCCAGATGGGAAATCAGAACCTGAAGGCAAACCGCCAATCAATACTGGAGAAATATTTCCAGCGCAAACATCAGTCGCTGTTGGATTTGCATATGTGACGTTCGTACCGCAGGCTGAAGGAGCTGTAAAACTAGTAGGACAAGAAGTAAACGTTGGTGCCTGACCGTCTGTAATTGTAACGGTGAATGATTGACTTGCAGAATTATTACCGTAAGAATCTGTGGCCTGATAAGTGACGGTGGTGACTCCTAATGGAAATATGCTTCCCGATGCAGGTCCTGCTGTTCGAGTAACCGTTGTAGTACCACAATTGTCTGTTGCAGTAGGAGTAGTCCAAGTTACAACTCTCCCACATGTTCCAGCGGTTGTCTGCAAATTCATGTTGCTTGGCATACCAGATAGTACTGGCAATGTATTATCCGTGGCAGTCACGATGGTAATTGAATACTGATCGACACAAAGAGGGTCATCAGCTCCACTATCACCTGCCCGTAAGTTCCATGTACCAAAAGCAGAGGTATTATTGAAATCATTTAAGTTACCTCCGCCCGCAGGACCAAACGTACCTGCCTGTGGCGTTCCTCCTGCAATAGTAGGCTGAGGAGAACCTTGATTGAACACAGTAGTGATGGCCGACATGGTCTCATCGCCATCATAGTACCCAGGTGGAATCAGAACCTCCTGATTACCAGTTGGACCATCCAATCGGAAACTCGTTTCTTCGTGATAAGAAAAACCAATTCCTGGTGCCGTGCACGAACCATCCGTTTTTGCCCAAGTGATTGACACATTTACATCAGTAACCCGACAACCAGAACCGAAATCTGAACGGCTGAACGTGATTGCATCAAGTCCACTACAGTAAGTGCCGCAACCATCAATTGTTACAGATCCTACGGCTGTAGATTTCGTTACGGTCTGTGAAAAAGCGCTAGTACCAGCAAATAGTGCAAAAAAGATAAAGTAGAGATTTCTCATATGAGGGTTGAAGTTGCTTAATCCACGAAAGTATGGATTTTCAACTTTGCGTTAAACGATTAAAAACAGGTGTTTGTCGAAAAAAATAATCAATCTGCAGTTTGAATACGAATCAGCTCGTTTTTCAAACCTTGGTCATGAGGATATAGAATCAACCCGCGCTCTAAGGCAGCCTTCGCCTTTTCTTTTTGGTCAAGTTTCAAATAAAGTCGGGCTATTAAAGAATGATAAGCAGAAGACGACACACCCAATTTCTCGCCTTCGAGCATTGTTTCTATGGCTTTATCTTGTTTAGAAGTATTGAACTCACATATAGCCAATAAGTAGTGGAAATCAGAATTCTTTGCCCCATTCTCCAATGCTTTCTCAAAATATGGTGTAGCTTCATCATACTTATCGAAACTCATATAATACTTTCCCATCTGAACGAATGGAGGAGAAAGGTTCGGATACTTCACTAAAGCCTTTTCGAATACCACCTTTGCTTTATCAGGAAAGCCAAATTCCATGTATGCAGCTCCAAGATCCATGTAGACGTTAAACAATCTATCTGTCAATTCGAAGGTGTGTTCGTAATAATGGAGCAATTCAGCACTAGCTTGAGTCTGCTTTGCATACGGCAGTTCGTAATAATGTCGATGTAACAACAGCGCGTAGTTGTAATTAGCGCGAACACAGTTTTTCAAGTTCGGCAGGTCCGTCTTAAGTAATGTATCGTTGTCCTTCCAAGCTAAATTTCTTTTCCAAGTTGCGGCTGACAAAGGAATTACAGCCAGTCCGAAAACGATGCTGATAAAAACTGGCTTCACTTTCAATCTGTACATGGAAAGCAATGCGATCCCTATTCCTAGCGATGGTACGAATATGAACCTTTCAGCGAAAATATCGGGAGCAATTTGAACCAAGTGCAGATAAATGGAAGCTGTGACCAAAAAGAATGTGAGTCCAAAACCCAATTCAGACCTTTTACGGAATCCATGAACGATACCAGCCACAATTCCGATCAGAACAATAAGAGATAACCAAACCCTGTAATCGCCCCAATGCATGATTGGGAATTGATTGTAGCTATAATCATGAAGCAACGGTAGTGGCATCACCAATCTATACACGAAATAGCCGAGTAGAAAAATAGCAGTGGCAATCCGTTCAGAAAAGCTCGCCCCAAACAAGGGGTTCCCAACAAATCCATCCTGATGGAACACCCCTTTCTGGTAAAGAAGAAAATCGTTTGACTGAAAGAAAACATCAGAATAAACAAACATTCTAGATGCGAGAAGAACCAATAAAATCACAATTGCTGGCACACACTTCTTCAGATATTCCTTTTTATCGTCTGTGTGAACCACAAACCAAGGAAGAATAAAGGCAATTCCACAAAAGGTAATGGCACTTTCTTTTGAAAGAAAGCCGAGTAACACTAAAATCCCACTCGCCCAAAACAATATTTGTTTTTTCTCAAGAAGTGCCTTCCGATACACGAGAAGACCACTTAAACCGAATATCATTGCAAGTATCTCGTCTCTACTTTTGATGTTGGCAACCACCTCGGTATGAATAGGATGGGCAACGAACAGAATTGTGATAAGCACATTACCCCATTGAAACTGCGGAAAAAATGAATGCAGAAAAAAGAATACCAAAGCACACAGGATACCGTAATAAAACATGTTCATTCTGTGGCTCGCAGCCGGATTCATTCCAAAAAGCTGAACATCAGTAGCAAAAGAGAGCAAGGATATTGGACGATATCCGTATCTATTTTGCGTTTCGTTTGATTTGATATTCTCGAAAAGTTCCGGAATGTCCTTCAATCCATTTTGAACTCGCGTGTTTTCGGTTAGCACAATGGCATCATCCCAAGCATAATCATGTTCAGCAGTATTGGAATATTGCAACACGGCCAGTAGGAATACCACCAGAAGCTTAATCCATATTGTGCTGTACCATTTCATCTTTATTTGTTGAAGCCGATTATCTCGCCAAAGCCGGTTCTGGTTCGAATGTAAATAAGCCAGGATAAAGCACTTTCACTTGATCGATCACTTCCACTGAATCCCGAATGACAACCTTTTTTCCATGTTGTGTTAAAGCAACAGCTAATCGGAGTTGCTGCGATTCGGTTATTTGTGCTGTTCCTTTCTTGTAAGCAACCCCTTGAAATACCACTTCATCCTGATGGTTAGATAAGAAATGTTGCAACTGAAATTCAAAATGCTCATCATTCACCTTATCGGTAGCCTTGCTAAGCTGAAGTGGGTATTCCAACATTTCTCCAAACTTGCCCAATGCTCGATTGTCTCTGGGAAAACATGGCCCTCCGAACCCGAAGCCATAACCAAGATACTTTGGTCCAATACGGGAATCTGAACCTATCGCAGACAAAATTTTGTCTGGATCTGCTCCTGCCTTTACTGCAAGATCACCAATTGAATTGGCGAATGAAATCTTTGTGGTAAGGAAGCAGTTTGTAGCAAGTTTAGCAATCTCAGCACTCAACGGATCCATTCGGCAGTAAACAGGATCGTTCTCTACCATTCGTTCGTAAATGGCCTGTAATCTTTCTCCGACCAATTCATTTGCCTCTCCTATCAGCACCTGATCGGGGCTCATCTGATTCTTAATGATATCTCCCTGTGCAATAAACTCCGGATTGTAGCTAACCGTAAACCCCAACGCTGAAAGTCTTTGCCCCAAATCCGAACAATATCCGGGCATCGTGGTGCAGCCGATGTAGAGATTCCTAGGCTCCGTTGATGAAGATAAAACATGCAGCTTCGCCACTACCCTTTCAATCTGAGAATGATCATAACCCCCATCAGGCAATGAAGGAGTTGCAACCATGATGAATATATCTGTGATCTCCTGTTCTGAGATACATTCAATATCATCCGTCAGCATTAATCGTGTAGATGAAGCCAACATTTCGTTTACCTGTGGCTCTTGGCTTTTAAATGTTCCATCCTGCAAAGATTTCAGGTATTGAGCGTGGGTTTCAACTCCCCAAACCTCAAAACCTGCTCTCTCTAGGTTCAACGCAAAACAAATACCCAGTTTACCTACACCAATTACGGCTATCTTTTCAAGCATTCTCCGTACTTTTTCCAGTAAAGGTATACTCTTTAAACTCCTGATTCGCCCAACCCCAGTCGTCCTTATTCAACCCCCAGTTTCTTTGATCTTTTACCATCTTCATACCCGCCCGATGGACAATTGAATAATCCAAGCTCGGTTTGTCAGAAATGAATCGAATTGTTTGAATGATGTCTTCGGATTCCCAACCATTCTCATGATCGATATGATAAACACAAGCATCATACGGGAACAACACTTGTTTCATGCCCATTGCACTTGCAGACCAAAGTCCCATACTATCTATATGTATCGAGTACATATCAAGCTCCGCGTAGCCATCAATCTTGAACCAATCTTCTCTACTCATAAGCGTAAAATCACCACAAGCCATAAAATCGATGGTAAAGTGCGGGAACTCGCCTTGATGCGTCTTTTTCCAAACAGATATCAGGCCCCAATTGATGAGTTTAGCCAACCTTGGGAAATTATAGATCACTGAAGGCAAGGTAAGCGCTTCATAACCTGGTGACTTACCCAATCTTCGGATAACATTTGACTCACAAAACTTCAACTGCTTATCAAGTGTGTCAAAATCGAGAACGTCCTTCGGCACGTCACATCGATTTGAGCGATAGAACTTCCCCTTCTCCAGTTTCTTTTCACTTAGATATCGGAATGCCGCATCGCTGAAAAGGATATCGATATTGGTGCAAAGCACAAACTCACCTTTTGCCCTGCGGATTCCAACATTCTTGGCTATCATCTGATACAACGGCAACGCATCAGAAAATCGGTATCTATAGTGAATTTCCTGAGGTACTACAATGATCCTAAGCGAGACCGGAACATCATTGGTCGGATGTTCAAGCACATCTTTTAGCAAGGGTTTACCTGCTGGAGGATTCCATTCTACGATGACCAGTTCTACAGGCAATTGGAATTTGCGTGCCTGAACGTACACGCTATTCACAAAGGCCTGCGTCCGCTTAAGGAGGTCGCCTCCATGATTGTCGTTTCGGGTAGTGGCAACAATGGAAAGGTAGCACGGAGAATCTATCACGGGGCGGAGGTTATTCTAAACAATCTTCAAATTTAGTTTTATTGAAGGAAGCACATCCAGAGTGCACTTACAGTACACACTCCTCGAACTGGTAATTGGCCCAACCCCAATCTGGTCTATTTATCCCCCAGTTTGAACCTTCTTTCACCATTTTCATTCCGCCCCGATGGATGATTGAATAATCGAGACTGGGCTTATCTGCCAAGAAACGAATGGTCTTCATAACATCATCAGATTCCCAACCGTTTTCGTGATCGATGTGATACACGCACGCATAATAGGGGAAAATCACCTGTTCCATTTCAATGGCACACGCAGACCAAAGTCCCATACTGTCTATATGTATAGAATACATGTCGAGTTCAGGGTAACCATCTATTTTCAACCAATCGACCTTGGCCATAAGCGTAAAGTCGCCACAGGTTACCGTATCCATTCTGAAATAGGGAAACTCACCAGGATGTCTTAGCCTCCACAAATACAACCAGACCGAATTGAAAAAAGCCGCTACTCGCGGAAACCAATAAATGAACTTTGGAAGTGCCACGGCTTCCTGACCTTGGGTTTTACCCATTCTACGGAACATGTTCTGCGATGCGTACTTTAACTGCCCATCGAATGATTTGACATCCATGATTTCCTTTGGGACATCGCAACGATTAGTACGATAGTATTTGCCTTTCTTCAAAGACCGATTTGACAGAATATCAAAGCACTCATTTGAGAAAACTATATCAATGTTGGTACAAAGAACGAACCCACCTTTTGCACGCCTTATACCAACATTCTTAGCCGTCATTTGATAAAGTCCAATCGATTTGGAAAACGCATATGAGTTGTGCACTTCAGGAGGTACTACAATAACCCGCAGCATGACTGGTACATCTAAACCGGGCCCAATAAGTACCTCTTTTAGCAATGGCCTGTCTGCTGGTGGATTCCACTCTACGAGTATCAATTCCACTTGGAGTCCTGTTCGTTTTGCCTGATGATAAACGCTGTTAAGAAAGGTCTGAGTTCTTCTCAGCAGATCTCCTCCGTGGTCATCATTACGAGTGGTGGCCACGATGGATAGGTAAAAGGAAGTTTCTGACAAGAGCTGATCCATACTTTAAGTATTCCAAATGTAAGCGATGATGAACAAGCAATGACAACTTTCACTTCAGAGTCATCACTGGAAGATCGTAATTGGCCAGACCCCAATCTTGTGGATTTCCGCTACGAGCATCGCCCGTTTTCAACAGTTTCTCAATCTTTTGCCTGAATTCCCTATGAGCCATTTCCTGATCAGACTTACCGCTCACCTTGGCATCAAATCTACGCTCATGCTCCTTGTGGAAAATAGGCTTGAAAAAGGTGCGTTCTTTCAACCCATATTCAGATGCTCGAAGAACCATCATTGAATCTACATGAAGAGAAATTCGCGAAATCTGATCATACCCCCCCAGCTCTAACCACACTTTACGCTCCATAAGCATAAAATCTCCGCTTGCATTACAATGGCGCTGGTATTCTATCCTATCGTAATACACAGGAATCCTCAGAAGATCCAAAAAAGGCCGCAAGTAAATCGTACTACTTCTCCATTTGTTTGACACGGAAACCCAAAACCAAAGAAACAAATAGCTCAACCAATCATAACCTGCAATAGAGACCTCTTGCCCTTTAAACCATATTTTAAAGGCCGATTCAGATAATTGCTCGGAAGGACCAGTTCCGTCTAATTCGAACTCACGGTTGCTAAAATCAATCCGATTGGCGCGGTAGTATTTCCCTGCACGAAGGTTCATCAAACATGGGAAGAGATCAGTACTAAGAAGGACATCCGGATTCATTACCAGAAGAAAATCGCCATTCGCCCTTCTGATTCCAACATTCTTGGCAAGATATTCTACAAAAGGTACAGGTTTAACCCCTGTTTGAGTAACAAATTTTTCATGAATTTCAGGCAACACAGTTATCACCTTCACTTCCACATTACCCTCAGACACAGGCCAAGAAATAAAACGCTGAATAGGTTCGTTGTAAGGAACTGGATTGTAATTCACAAATATCAACTCTGAAGATATACCGTTCTTCTTCAGATTCTTTACCGTCCAAGAAACGAACATTTGCAGACGTTCACGGAATTCACCCCCATAATCATCGTTACGGATCGCAATAACAATAGAAAGAAACGGTCTTGACAACTATGATATTTTAAGGAATAAGTCGAAGATAACCAGCTTATTGCAATGAATCCATCACTTGATAGTCTAAGTTCAAAGTTGCTAGCTCCTTTACGAGAATTTGCTCCAGGTAATCAGCATACGCCAAATGGCCTTCATCATTAAAATGACCATCCTCTCGATCGTACATCCAAACCTCAGAGTTATGCTGGTAATATGGAACTTCACCAAAAAGATTCGGAATCAGTTCAGCACCATTTAACTTGCCGTTTTTAAATTCAGGAATTACTGACATTACAAATTTAGCACCTATGGAATCACAGAAACGCTGCATTTCCTCAGATTGAACAGCTGTTATAGGTGATTGTGGAAACTTTTCTCCGATAAAGAAATGATGGTCAATAAGGCCAAGATTGACCAAATATTCCCAACACAGCGTGCTAAAAACTGTAGTTGAAAAAATCTTATTAATCAAGGTGTTTTGGGGGATAATCATGTTCTTCATTATATTTTCATAAGCCTCATTTGCCGTTGGAAAGGAAACCCCAAAATGATTGCTGTAGATTACCCCTGCATTGGTATGGTAGTTCAACGGTACTTTTTCACTCAGCTTTCGTTCAAAATATTGCACGTCATTCCCCATGAAAAAATTGCACACAACTACGTCTGGTCGTATCAACGGTCCGTACTTCTTAAGAATGGCCTTGTACTGAGAAACATCCGCACCGCTGATTCCTGTATTGTATACCCACAAACCCCTTGAAAAGAGAATATTAGCAAAGCTGTTTGTGCAATCAGATGCTGAGTGACCCCAAGTGAAAGAGTCTCCCAGTAAGAGTATTGAAGGTTTAGAATCAGCCTTTGCAACAAACGGTATGGAATAAAAGCCTTCCTTATTTATCGGATCTGATGCATATTCTGCATATTTTCTATCCCATGCTTGTCTTTCATCGAATTTCAACTTATTGAATCGAACCCAAAATTCATTCAAAGGTTTTGAGTAATCTGTGTCAAGTCCATGGCCCATCAAAACAGAGTACACTTCATGTGGATAGCGTCTTTCCTCCGATAAATGCTCAGAGGCACTAACATGGCGATTTGGTCGAGCCTTCATCTTGGCAACCAACTTAGTGTCAACAGTTAGTATTCCTGTCGAATCGGTAGTAAATCCTTCGAAGACAATCAATGAGTCAACTGGATGAACCCATCTATTATATCCGAACTGTCCTGGTGTGTAATCCAAAATCCGCAACCCGATCTCAACGGCAATCACGGTAAACAACGTTGAAAAGAGCATCAATCCTAAATTTTGAAAGATGTTGGGTACTGAAAAAGCAAAAAGTAGGAGAATCAACGACATCATTGGCAGTCCGAACTTGACAAGACCACCGACCAGGTAAATCCAACTATGATAATTCGGAAATGCACGTTGAAGTTCTTCCGCCCCAGCGCTGAGTAACCAGCAAAGGTCAACGTTCAATAACTCTATGCCTGAACACCACGATTTGAAAAAATAAATAAATGAAATGCAAACTAAAAGTTGCCCAACGGCAATCCATTTCAGCTTATTCGAAGGCGCTTCAAGCACTTTAGATTTTTAGATTGAGAATCTTAACAATTATTTCTTCCTGGTATTTATGAAAAACTTCCATCCTTTGGTCTTCAATTAATCAACTCAGTTTTCTGCAGACCTTCGTTATCGTCCGGATACCAAGAAGGATTCAGTCTAACGGAACACATTACTCTAAGCATAACTCAATCCAGTACTAATTCAATTCAGTTAGCTTGTCATATATCCAAGCGTAAGTTTTGGAAATGCCAGCTTGAAGATCAAATTTAGGCTTCCAGCCTAATTCAGCTTCGATGATGCGATTATCAGAGCATCGGCCACGCACTCCAGTCGGGCCACTGATGTTTCTGACAGTAATCGACTTCCCACTGATTCGCGCAACAAGATGGGTGAATTCGTTGATGGATATCATTTCTTCAGACCCGATATTGACCGGCCCAACAAATGAACCTTTCATTAGCAGCCTGACTGCATCAAGGCAATCATCAATGTAGAGGAATGACCTGGTTTGCTTGCCATCGCCCCAGACCTCCACCTCACCTCCTTCAACGGCTTCGGCCACTTTACGACAGATTGCGGCCGGAGCCTTTTCCTTCCCGTTGTTCCAAGCTCCTTTTGGTCCGTAAATATTATGAAACCGTGCAACCCTAACTGACAATCCATGATTTCTAGCAAAGGTCAGATACAATCTTTCGCTGAAAAGCTTTTCCCAACCATATTCGCTATCTGGTTCAGCTGGATACACCGAATTCTCTTCACACTTCGGATTCTCCGGGTCCATTTGGTTTCTTTCCGGATAAACGCATGCAGATGAAGAATAAAAGACCTTTCCAACCTTTTTGAGCACACATTCATTAGCAACATGTAGATTGATAAGAGCTGAATTGTGCATTACGTTCGCATCATTCAATCCTGTAAAAATGTACCCGGCACCTCCCATATCTGCCGCCAATTGATAGACCTCATCTGCTCCTTCTAAAATGGAATGCGCAACTACACTGGCATGGCGCAGATCTCCTAGAATAAATTCATCTGCTTCGGTTTCTGCATACTCTGGATACTTGAGATCAACCCCTTTTACAAAGTATCCCTCGCTCTTTAGGCGGCTAACCAAATGACTACCTATGAAGCCACCTGCTCCTAATACGATTGCAACTTTCATGATTTAGGATTGGTGAATTTGTTTCCTGTTAACGCCTGTAGTTCTGTATCGATTGACTGATCATTGAACCCCTCCTGTTCCATCGTTCAAATGTATCGTTTTTGAATCTTTCAAGCATGCTGAAATAAGCTTAATCGCCATGGTTACTCACCTATTGATTTGGCCTCTTCCGAACCAGTAAAGTTTATCCGTAATGACGAAAAATAACTTTCTAACATGATTGTCAAATCCTATTAGAATGACCAACATAAAAGGCCAAATATTAATATTGGACCAAACGCATACGGAGCTTGCAATGAGTAACGGGAAGTTGAAATTATAGAGGTCATCTGCAAAATCAAACGCGTGATTCTTATTGAACTGATAAGAACCAAACCTTCTCCCATGAAAATAATACGCAAGCACAAGCGCCACCACCGCAACAAGACCAAATTGAGGAATAGAAGTCAGCCAGATCAAAGCAAGAATCAATTCCAGAAAGAATACCCCCCACTTCGCTCTGAGAAGTGTATCTAAGGAGAATTTGAGTGCTAAAGTTGTAAGCCCCGTTTTTTCATCATCATCCCTGTCCGAAACCTGCCCGTTAATGAAGTTCCGTACCTCCCAAGTATAAGACCACAACAAGTAAACCAACAAAATCACATTCGAACCTTCCTTGACATGAGGTAAATGAAGCAGCATCACCGAAATCAAAATGTAAGGCAACGTTCTTTCATAAAAACCTGTTGCAAGCACGGCAAGAAAGCCTCGTTCTTTTAATCTGATCGGCCTTAACGAGTAACTAACATTTAGGGCCACTTGCAGTGCAGAAAGCAGTAAAAGCAGTGGCTGTCTGATCAATACTACAAGCACGAATGCGCAAATGAATGAACAAACCATAATGAAGACTGACCTACCTTTTCCAATGCTTTGAACAAGATTTGACTTTCCGACCTTACTATCGGAATCAACATCACTCAGGTCATTGAGAAGATGACCGAAAATGGCAAGGCAGATGAAAGCTGCAAAGAGCAGAAGAATGTTGGTCCAATAGACGAAATCGATAATAATGCCAAATTCGAATGTTATCAAAACAGCAGTCAAAAGTCCGCCTGCGATCTTATATACCCACCATTTGTCTATTTTGAACAGCATCTTATCGAGAAATATGTGCATTTAAGTCTGCGTTGACCTATAGCAAACACGTGTTACGTGCAAGCCAATATAATGGATGATGATTACTTTGCCGATCAATTACCTCGACTTAATGCAAAGATTATCATCATTTTTCACCATCTTCACACTAACTCTACTCATCTGTCTCTCTCAGTGTTCGCAAGATGATAGCAACCTCAAATCTCAGCGTACAGCAGTCAGAAAGTTTGACCACCTGTTAAGCGATAAAATGACCACGTTTGACAAAGCCGTCACATTAAGGCGATTGGTTGCAGACACACTGGACACTGGCTTTACTTCGGACAGCTTGTGCTTAAATTTTCATACAATTTCCTTTGAAGATTTCGCGACCGATTCATTCCTGAAAAAATTCGCTGATAACTCCGGAGCAGGTTACTGCGGTCTTGCTGCGAGCATTCTCTGTAAGACTCTTAATGATCATGGGATTAATGCGTACACATATAACTTTGGGTTCAAGGGAACCAGATTCACCCACGTTTTGGTTGTTGCCCAAACTGACGATAACGAATGGACTGTTCACGACCCTTATTTCAACTATTCAATCACTGACTCTTTGGGAGAGCCACTGGATTTTTTCCTGATGATGGAAAATCTTGCCCTTAAGAATCATTCAAACCTCTTATTTTCAACGGACACTGTAACAAGGGACGTACACGTTAACGACA